>WFWM01000064.1 GCA_015491145.1 Patescibacteria group bacterium
AACGGGAACTCCGTGTTGCTGGAAAGCTCCAGCAGCAACTGAATGCCCTCCCTGCTAACCTGCGCGATGAACTCCAAAAGGTGTTCCAAGATCAGCGAATGCGTAATGTGCTTGGTCGCGCGATGATGAAGTGGCAAAAGGGGGCGGAACTGAACGATGCTGAGAAAGAGGCAATCTCCCTCCTCTCAAGAAAGAGTGCGTATGTCGCCCTCCAATCCTCTGCTTCCCAACTCCTGCAGGACTCTTCGCTCGACGAAACCACGAAGCAAGCTATTAGCAAACACCTCAATACCGTGCAAGAATTGCGTCACACGCGTGGTGAGAACGATCCCTTCTATCGCCTCGCCCTTCAAGAGGCAGTCAAGGCGGTTCGGTCGGTGAAACCATCCGTGATCCAAGAGAGGCTTACGAAGGCTGATGAGGAGTGGTTGGCACGTGATGCATTTGATGCGTTCGACGCAGCATACGTGGAGCCTGTGCGGCGGGATGCGGTGAACGATGCGCTCCGCCTCGCCACACTTTTGAAGACGCAACCCGGCACGCTCTTCTACCGAAAGGAAATCAACAGCGAGGCAGCGAAGCAAGCTATCGAGGAAATTCGCAAGGTAGCCGCCGGTAAACTTACCACTCAGGAGGAAGTACAGCGCCTCCTTCAGGCCATCACCCAAGCTGCCGAAAGCGGCGCAGTGGAAACCACCGGTCCAGAATCAGGTCCCTCGGCATTCGCGCATGGTGTAACTCCTCCGCATCGATCGTAAGGATCTCAACGCCCGTCGTATGACTCCAGTGTCTTCACACCACAACCAACCCTCTGCTTCTTCTGCGCGGGATCCTATCCTGCACGCTCTCCAACGTCATCCGATACTCTCCATGCTGGTGACCCATCCCGTGGGAACTTCACTGCTTGAAGGTCTCAATCAAATCGACCCCGTATGTCTCGCCGCAATTACTCAGCGAGAGGTTCAACTGAAACTCCAGCAGGCCGCTGCTCAACCCCCCTTCTTCCGCATCCCCGAGGAAGAGCGGGGAATTATTGTTGCTTTCCTATGGCTCTGGCTTTCCGGCGTTCTACCACAACAGGCGTTTCTCGAGGCGATCACTTCTTCTTATCCCTCACTGAAGAGGGGGGAGGTGGCTGATGCGCTCGACCGTCTATCGCATCACCCAATCATTGCGCAAGCGCAAAGTAGTTGTATGGGCGCGAGAAAAGCACTCGGCACCTCTTCCCATCGCAATGTTCCGTCAGTACCCTCTCCCTCTTCCACTTCTTCCATCGCAGCCGCTCACCCCGCTGCAGCACCCCCTTCTCCCCTTGCTCCGACTCCTCTGCCCTCTTCTCCACCTACAGGCAACTTGCCCACCCCTCCCAAACCTCCCATCCAAAAGGTACGGCCGGACCCTTACCGAGAACCTATTGAAGATGAACCTCCTGCGTGAGTGGGCACACCCGCGTCGCTTACATACACCGCTGTGGGGAAGGGGGGTGCCGGCCGCGTGCTACACTAGCAGAGAGGTATGCAGTTTCGCGTCCCTCAGTTCATTGAGGTGGAGGCAAAGGTCATCGGGCCGTTTTCCTTCCGGCAATTCGTGTTCCTCGCAGGAGGTATTGGGTTTATGGTGATGCTCTGGTTCTGGGTCTCTCCCTTTATCGCAATTTTGATCGGCGCACCGTTTGCCGCGCTGGGGGTGGCGCTCGCCTACTGGCGGCCGTACGGTATGCCATTTGAGAAGGTGCTCGAGGCAGCGTTTTGGTACTTCACCTCCCGCCACCTCTACCTCTGGCAGAAACCACAGGCGAAAGCGCAGGGAGGGAGTGAGGTGGCCGCAACAGCGCCGGCGCAACGCCCCATTCCAACGATTCGCACCACTGGCCCAAGCAAACTACGCGAGCTCGCCTTCCAACTCGATGTACAACGGCGGGCACGCCCGAAGCGGGAGGATCCGAATGACCCGAAGCAGCGGCTCGGCTTGCAGGTGTAGCGTATGGCATTTTCCCTCTTTGGCTCCTCTCCCCTTGCGGCACAAGCGGCCCGGTCGCAGGAGTTCGTTCCCATCAAGGAAATCCACGACGGCATCGTCGTGCTCGACTCGGGGGGGTTGCGCGGCGTGTTTATGTGCTCCTCAACTAACTTTGCCCTCAAGTCGCACGATGAGCAGATGGCAATTCTCTCGCAGTTCGCTCGCTTCCTCGACTCGCTCGATTTTTCAGTGCAGCTGTTCGTCCAATCCCGCAAGCTCGACATTCGCCCCTACCTCGCCACACTCGAGGAGCGCTACTACGCTCAGAAGGAGGAGCTGATGAAGCTACAGGTGCGTGAGTACATCAACTTCATCCGCTCCCTCACGGAAAACTCCAACATTATGAGCAAGCACTTCTTCACGGTGGTTCCCTACGACCCGCCGATTGCAACCACCTTGCCGGGCCTCGGGAGCCTTGCGAAACCTTCCTCCAGCACCACCTCTCAGCAGGCCGAAGCGTTGGAGCAACGGGACACCTTCGAAGAGTTCCGACTCCAGCTTGAACAGCGGATGGATGTCGTCGCCTCGGGGCTCGCTGCCGCTGGCATTCGGGTCACCCAGCTCGGCACCGAGGAGCTCATCGAGCTGTTCTACCAAGAGTTCAATGTGGGCGAGTTAGAACGGCCGGTGCAGCTCACCTCCTAGCATCCGCGCGTATGGGGCTCCTCGACGCTCTCCGCAACCTCACGAAATCCTCCGACGCCGCCCAGAGTCCACTTACGCAGCAGGCTCCTGCCACGCTCGCTGCGCTGCCGCCGACGCTCTATCGCGACGCGACGCTCGAGCTGAAGGATGTGATTGCGCCGTCGGCGGTCAAAATCACGCCACGCGAGCTTGTGCTCGGCGACAAGCTTGCTCGCACCTTCTTCATCATCTCCTACCCCGCCCAGCTCACGGAGGCGTGGCTCGCACCCCTCATCAACCTCGACCGCGTGCTCGACATTGCCATCCACATCCATCCGCTCGACACCGCCGAGGTGCTCAAGACGCTGCAGCGGCAGGTGGCCGAGGTGGAGGCGCAGATTGCCGAGCGGGAAGAGAAGGGAATGGTGCGGGATCCGAAGCTCGATGTCGCGTTCCAAAACCTCGAGCAGCTCCGCAACCGTCTCCAGCAGGCGCAGGAGCGGCTCTACGATGTCGGCTTCTACCTCACGCTCTTCGGCGACTCGAAAGACGACCTCGATCGGGCTGAGGCGGCGGTTATCTCGCTCCTTGAGTCGCAGCTCATCTACCTCAAGCCGGCGCTCTTCCAGCAGAAGGAGGGCTTCCTCAGCGTCATACCGACCGGTAGCGACGGCCTGCAGGTGTGGAGCAAGCTCAACACTGAGCCGCTCGCCACCTTCTTCCCCTTCATCTCCTTCGACCTCTCTGCCGACTCCGGCATCCTCTACGGCATCAACCGCCACAACTCCTCCCTCGTCTTGTTCGACCGGTTCTCAATGGAAAACTACAACTCCGTCACCTTCGCGAAATCCGGCTCCGGCAAATCCTATGCCACGAAGCTCGAAATCCTCCGCTCGCTAATGTTCGACGTCGATGTGATTGTCATCGACCCGGAACGGGAGTACCAGTACCTCGCCGAAGCAACCGGCGGTCGCACCTTCAATATCTCGCTCTCCTCCGGCCACCACATCAATCCGTTTGACCTTCCGGTGCCCCGGGAGGATGAGTCGCCGGCGGATGTGCTACGCTCCCACATCATCAGCCTCGTGGGGCTCTTCCGCATCCTCCTCGGCGGCCTCACGCCAGAGGAGGATGCGCTCGTCGACCGCGCGCTCACGGAAACCTACGCTCTCAAGGACATCACCGGCGAAACCGACTTCACCGGAATGACCCCACCACTCCTGTCAGACTTTGCGCTCGTGCTCGCCGGCCTCGAAGGCTCCGAGTCGCTCGTGCAGCGCCTCGAGAAGTACACGAAGGGCACGTGGGCAAACTTCATTAACCAGCCGACGAATGTCGACATCAACAAGCACTTCGTCGTCTTTTCCGTGCGGGATATGGAAGATGAGCTCAAAACCGCGGCAATGTACATCATCACCAACTTCATCTGGACGGCAGTGCGGAAGGACCTGCGCAAACGCCTCCTCGTCGTGGATGAGGCGTGGTGGATGATGAAGTCGGAAGACACCGCCTCATTCCTCTACGGCATTGCCAAACGCGGCCGCAAGTACTACCTCGGCCTCGCTACCATCACGCAGGATGTCGACGACTTCATCAAGAGCCCCTACGGTATCCCAATGATTACCAACTCCTCAATGCAGCTACTGCTCAAGCAGTCGCCAACGGCAATCGACCGGCTCCAGCAGGTCTTCAACCTCACTGATGAGGAGAAGTACCTCCTCCTCGAGAGCAATGTGGGGGAGGGGATCTTCTTTGCCGGCACGAAGCATGTCGCCATCAAAATCGTTGCCTCCTACACGGAAGACCAAATCATCACCTCAGACCCTGCCCAACTTCTTGCAATCCAGAAGGCGAGGGAAGAGTTGTTGTCGCAGGAAGGCGCATAATAACGCAGTAAACGGTATGCCGCCGCAACCGCCGAAGCTCCGCTACCGCCTCACCGCCGGAATTATGGTGCCGGTGCTCGTGTTCACCCTCATCTTCGAGGCAGGGCAGATGTTGTTTTTCGGTTTCATCGTCGGCGTCGGCGGGAAGATGATGGAGACAGCAAAGGAAACGGCAGAAACAGTGGAGGGCGTGCTTTCGGGAGTAGAAGCGGCATTTTTCGTGTTGAGTGCAGTGAGTATTGGAGCATGCGTGGTATCATTGGGAGTGGGGTGTGTCGGCACTATTTTTCTCAAACTCATCGAGAAAGCAGCATTGAAGGTGGTGAAGTACTTCGTCACCCAAACCGCAAAGGATATGGTGAAATTGTTTGTGAAAGGGGCTGTGCTTTCCCTTTCCCTCCTTGCCACAATGGTCTCATGGCTCTTCCTCTTCGGCTTCTATATGCTCGTCGTGCTGCTCCTTTCGCTCCGTGGTATCTTCCCCTGGGACATCTGGCGAAAGAATCCCGGGATAACCGCCGCCATGCTCGCGGTAGAATCGTTCCCCTACGTGGGGCTCCTCGTGCCAACCTACACCATCTGGCTTTGGCGCGTGTGGCGCCGCACCCGCAGGGAAGATGAGGAGCGCCATCGGAAAGCGCTTGCCGAGTGGGAAAAAGCAGTTGCTGCCTATCAGGCGCAAATGCAGCAACAGCTGCAGGCGATGCTTGCGGCTTACGCGCAGGCGAAGCGGCAGGCTGCGCTCGCACGGCCGCAGCACCGCCTCGCCTCAACGATGGGCACGACAGTCGCTCCCGCTCCCTCCGGCGGGGTATAATGGGACAGTATGCCTTCCCTCCCGCACCGCAGCCTCCGTTTTTCCCTCCTCCCTTTTGCCCTGCTTGCGTGTCTCGGGGCGGCAGTAGCGTTGTTTGTCCCTCCCGTGCGTGCACAGAGCCACCCGGCGCTCGGCAGCGGGGCAGCCTCCTTCCTGCTTCCCAACGCACAGTCGCTTGCCATTGAGGTGCTCGATCCCTCGCCGGAGCCGGGCAAGCGGGTTCGCCTGCGCCTTCGCTCCAACAACTACCGCATCCCCATCGAGCGCGCAACGGTTCGCTGGCTCGTCGATGGTGAGGAAGTCGGCAGCGGCGTCTCGCGTCTTGAGCAGGAGGTGGTGCTGCCGGATCGGGTAGGGGAGGTGACGCTTGCGGCAGAGGCAACGCTGCCGGATGGTAGGATACTCACCGCTCGTCGCACCCTCCCGCTTGCGAAAATCGTGCTCGTGTGGGAGGGAACCGGCTACACCTTCCCCACCTACGCCGGCCGGGCACGCGCGGTGAAGCAGGGGAGCGTTGCGGCACACGCCTTTGCCATTGTGGAAGAAGATGGAAAGCGCCTGCCTCCCGAGCAGCTGCTGTTTCGCTGGAAGGTGGTGGGGACCTCCCTGCCGTCGCAGAAAGGTCTCGGGCTTGCAAGCGTCCGCTTCGCGTCCGGCCGCTTCGGCATCCCCTACACCATCTATGTGGAAGTGGTGACCCCCCGCGGCAGGAGCTTCACAAAGAGCGTGACAATCCGCCCCCGCAAGCCGCATCTCCTCTTCTACGAGCGCCATCCCCTGCTCGGCATCCGCTACGATCGGTTCCTCAACCCCCTTGTCACCACCCGCGATCGGCTGGAGATTGTCGCCGAGCCGATGTACTTCCGCGCCGAAAGCCGCACCGACCCAAACCTCGTCTATGAATGGGAGCACAACGGCGCCTTCACGAAAGTGAAAGGGCCGGCACTTTCCCTGCAGGCGCAGAGCGAGGATAGGCCCATCCGCGCTTCCCTCGCCCTCACCGTCTGGCACCGGAAGTCGGTCCAGCAGGAAGAGCACACGACCTATGAGGCAGTGTTTGCCCGTCGTCGGTAGTTCGTTGCGTATGGATCGTGCTGCAGCCATCTTCCACCGGCTCCACCGTAGCGTGGTGCGTTGGGTTGTTGCTTGTGCTATGGCGGGAGTGCTCGTTGCTGCAGGAGGAGGTGCGCCTGCTGCTGTGTTCGCTGCCTCTGACAACGAGCTGGAGTACGTCCCCCTCGTCTATATCCCCGGGGTGAGCGGCAAGATAGGGCAGGGGGGTGATATGCCGGCGGTGATCAACCAGCTCTTCCTCCTCCTCATCTGGGCGCTCGTCGTGGTCGCGGTGGTGATGGTTGCCTTCTATGGGCTCACATGGGTGTTGTCGGAGGTGGTGCCGGAGAAGGTGGATGCGAAGCGGCGGATTGGGGAAATTCTCTTTGGCCTTGCGCTCGTGATGGGAACCGCCATCCTCCTTGCAACGGTGAACCCCAACATTCTCAACCTCTCCGTCCTCAGCACCGAGTCGCTCAAGGCGTATCGGGTGAAGGTGGGGGAATCGGATGCAAATGTGCTGCCTG
>WFWM01000065.1 GCA_015491145.1 Patescibacteria group bacterium
CGGCACCTCGAACGATTTTTAGAGTTCCAGTGAAGGGACCCCCCCTTTACCCTTCAGTTGTTGCGGGGGCTCCATTGTCTGTTGCTTGCGCGATGGGGGTGATATCTGTTGGTGCAATGCCTACTGCGGCGTAGAGGAGGATAGCTCCGGTTGCCACAGTCAAGGCTGCGGCAGTGGCGGGCGCTCCGGTCTTCAGCCATTGCCAGAAGGTGATGGGGTGGTCCGTGTGCTCTGACTTTGCAACTGCAATGACGCCTGCGGTGGAGCCGATGGGGGAGGCGTTCCCGCCGAAGCCAACCCCGAAGACGAGCGCCCACCAGAGGAGATCGACGGGCAACCCTTGCTCCTGAAGTGCGAGGATGACGGGTATCATTGCAACCGTAAGAGGAATGTTGTCCACGATGGCAGAGAGGATAGCAGATATCCAGAGGATGATGATTGCCGTCAGGAGGAGGTTGGTTTCCGCACCTGAAAGGAGAAACTGCGCCGCCCACTCCAGCACGCCTGCATGTTCAAGCCCTCCCACCAGCACGAAGAGGGAGACGAAGAAGAGGAGAACGGAGAGCTCCACCTTCTCGAGTATTGGCTGCGGGTCTTCCTGCGCCTGAATGAGGAGGAGACCTGCGGCGGCGCCAAGGAGCGCTACCACGGAGGCTTCAAGTTCGAGGACACCGTGGAGGAAAAAGAGTACCACGACGCCTCCAAGCACAAAGAGCGCCTTTTTGAGGGTTGCAAGGTCCGTGATGGCTTCCCGCTCGTTCATCGCAAGGAGCTTTTCAATGCTTGCCGGCTTTTTGCGCCACTCGTGGCGGAATGCGAGGTAGAAGAAGAGGAGCGTCACCAGCCACGCAACCACCGCAACGGGGAGGGCGTAGAGGAGGAAGGTGTTGAAAGTATACTCTGCTGCTGAACCAATCATTATGTTGGGGGGATCGCCAATGAGGGTGCCCGCTCCTCCTACATTAGAGAGCATTGCTTCTGCAAGGAGGTAGGGGGCAGGGTTGAGGGAAAGAATGCGGGCGATGATGATAGTCACGGGGGCGATGAGGATGATGGTAGTGACATTGTCCAGTATGGTAGAGAGGAGGCTCGTCAGCCCTCCCAGCGCCACGAGCAGGAGCCACGGGTTCCCCTTCGTCTTTTTCGCGGTGAGGATGCCGAGGAACTGGAAGAATCCTGTTCGTTCAAGGAGCACGACGAGCACCATCATTCCAAAGAGGAGGCCGATGGTGTTGAAATCGATTGCCTGTACCGCTTCCTCAGGAGAGTAGAAGTGGAAGAAATTCCCCACTACGATCATTAGCATCGCTCCCACCAGAGCGATGATGGTGCGATGCATCCGTTCGGTGACAATGAGGAGAAAGGTGGCGGTGAAAATGAGCGAGCTGAGCACGAAAGCAATACTCATACGCCTCCAGCGCGCTTACGAACCCCTTCTGCTATCTTGCTATTCCAATGCGCCCGGAATGCCGAGGAAGAAGGCGAGGACCCGTTTGATTTCCGTGCGGGTCAGCACACCAATTGGGCGTCGTTGCTCGTCGAGCACGGTAATACGTCCCCGCCCCTTCACGGCAGCCAATACCGCAGCTTCCACGAGCGATGAACGGGGTGTGACGGTGGGTACATCTCTGCTCATAAAGGTCTCCACCGGATGGTCGGCAACCCGTTGCGCATCTTGGGCGAGGAGGGACTCATCGGCGAAGCGGGCGGAAATCACATCTTCTTCGAGGTAGTCTGGTAGCACCTCCCGAATAATGTCCACTGCATTGACCGCACCGGCGAATGTTCCGTCCTCATTGACGACAGTGAGCGAGTTCCGCTGCTGCTCCACCATCAAGCGGAGGCATTCCCGAAGGGTCGTCCCCACCGGCACGAGCACCGGTGGACGCATCAAGTCCTCAATGCAGGCAGGGCACGACCGGGGCGGTTGTGAAGGTTGAGGGGGTTGCTGGTGCGATCCTTCCATACACGCACAACCTCTTATCCTACGAGGACGCATCCCATTCTGCAAGGTGGCGAGAAATGTGGTAGGCTGAGCCTATGGCACGGCCCAAGAAGCGCGAGACCCCTCAGGAACCCCGACGGGGGAGGAAAAAGCGAACGTCCTCACAGTCCCGACAGCATCAGCAGACGCAGCGAAAGGCACCTCAGCCGCAAGAGGTGGGGGCGGGACCCCGAGGGGATGAAAAGTTGGTGCCGGTTGAGATAGCTGGCATCGAAGTGCAGGGACCCGTTGGGGAGCCGATGGTTATCGTGAAGGAGAAAGAAGGGAAACGGATTGTGCCGATTTGGATTGGTCCTTTGGAAGCGCAGGCGCTCTATGTTGGGTGGCGGAAAATTCCAACACCGCGCCCCTTGACGCCGGACTTGCTCCTTATGGTGCTCCGGTCGCTCGGCGGGACACTGGAGCGAGTGGTGCTCACGACGGTGGCGCTCAACACATACTTTGCCCGCCTTGAAGTGCGGGATGCGACGGGGACCCTCCACCTCATTGATGCTCGCCCATCTGATGCGATGGCGCTTGCGGTGCGCACAGGGGTACCACTTCTCGCCACGGAGGAAATGCTCTCCCGCAGCGGCATTCCTATTGGAGAACGGGGGAAGGAGAAGGGAGGGCAAGAAGCTGCCTCGTAGGTTCTGTCGTTTCCTGCTTACTCCTCCCGGAGGGCGGCAAGCGCAGCCCGAAGCCCTTCCCGTCTCCACGCTTGCCCAGCCCGTCGAGCAAGGTCGATGATGACCGGCACTTCCGCGTAATCAATGAGAATCGCAATCCAGGCGAGCCATGGCGGCAGGACAGTTCCCTCGCCGGATCCGGTGAGCGTCACCACAACGAACTCATCGGTGATCCAGAAAATGTGGAGCCACTGCGAATTGAGGAGAACAAGGTAGAACGCTGCCTGTCTGGCTCCTTCTCCTTGAAGGAAGTTGCGAAGGTAGAAGAGGGAAGTGGTGAGGAGTGCCGGTACTTCCGTGTAGTCGATGAGGGTAATGAGGAGTTCAAGAGCAGGAGCGTCTGGCCACAGGGGTGCGAGGTGGAACGCGCGAGGCACGACGACTGCAAGGGCAAGCCAGATGAGGTGCACTACCTGCAGAAGAAAGAGCGTCGCAGTAATCGTGAGGTTGAGGAGGAGATGGCGTTCGTACCACGACCAGAAACGTTCCATCATACGAGAAGGCTAGAGGGTGATGAGGGAAAGCGTGTTCGTCTCCCCCGGCTGCCCGAAGATACTTCCGGAAACGATGAGGATGGGATCTCCTTTCCGAACGAACCCACTCTGTGCCGCCGCTGCACGGGCGAGCGAGACGAAGGAAGATCGCCGGGAGTACCGCACAGGGTCCCGTAGGGGAACGAGCCCGTAGCCAAAGAGGGCTTGGCGCAGCGTGTGGGAATGTTGACTCACCACGAGGATGGGGATAGGGCCCTGTGAGCGGGAAATGAGACGGGCAGTAGCACCGGTCTCGGTGAAGGCCACCACCGCTGCGGCTCCCGCCCGTTGGGCTAGTTGCATTGCATGGGCAGCCACCTGTGTGCTGATTCGCTGTTTCACATCTGAGGAGGGTGGAAGGGGGATGGAAAAGAGCTCCTTCCTTTCTTCTTTAAAGCGTTGGGCTGCAAGCGCTACCTGCCGCATCGTGGTTACGGCACGGATAGCGTGTTGCCCCACGGCAGTTTCAGCAGAGAGCATAAGCGCATCTGCTCCATCGAGCACCGCGTTTGCGACATCGGAGAGCTCGGCCCGGGTGGGGGAAGGGTTGTGCACCATGCTCTCGAGCATTTGCGTTGCAACGATAGCAAACTTACCCTCACGTCGTGCCAGCGCGACGAGTTCTTTCTGGAGCAGTGGCACCTCTTCCGACGGCACCGCGAGCGCAAGGTCGCCTCGTGCCACCATAATGCCGTCTGCCTCCCTCACAATGTCGGTGATGTGATCGACCGCTTCCTTCGTTTCGATCTTTGCAATCAGGAGTGCCGGCGAGTGGTATCGGCGCAGGAGCGAGCGGGCTCTGCGAAGATCCTGCTTCGTCTTTACGAAGGAAACCGCGATTGCATCAACCCCCATTTTCGCTCCCCACGCAATATCTCGCGCATCTTGAGCGGTGAGGCCCTGCAAGGTGGTGCTCGCATCGGGAAACTGCACGCCTCGTCGTGGGCCAATGGTGCCCCCCACTTCCACGGAAGCGAGCACACTCTTTTCTCCTTCTTCTACGACCCGCAAACACTGTGCTCCGTCATTCAAGAGCACCCGCATCCCCTTCCGCAGGAATGCGAGCGTCCGAATTCCTCCAATGGGGAGCACTTCTGCGGGAGAGGGAGGGTGGTGGCGCGCTGCGGCAGAGGGTGCACCGATGCGAAGCCTGATGATTGCTCCTTCTGTAAGGTGCAGAGAAGTTTGGTTCAGTGTTCGCACTTCCGGTCCTCGCAGGTCAAGAAGGATAGCGAGCGGCGCACCCTCCTCTCGTTGTGCTTGCCGGGCGGCATTGAGGAGTTGTTCGTGGTGGGTGTAGGTTCCGTGTGAAAAGTTCAGTCGAGCCACCGTCATTCCGGCTCGAAGGAGGGAGCGGAGCACCGCCACCTCACTCGTTGCGGGCCCGAGGGTCGCAATGATTTTCGTTGCACACCATGCGCTGGCGTCCGAACGGTTTGGCGGGAGAGCGACCATTGCTCCGACTCTACCACTATCGCCCCACAACCACAAACGACGGTATCTCCTAGAGGAAAAGCTGCATGGAGGTTTCCACCAGCAAAACTCCGAGCAACCCTACGAGCGCATAACGGTGCAGCAATGGCGCAGGGAAGGTGCGGAGCCGCTGGAGGACGAGAGCGAGCGAGAAGCCGACTATCGCTCCTCCTACCGCTCCAAACGAAAGGGAGGGGTTGAGAGAAGTGAGCAGGGCAAAACCAAATCCTGAGAGGTAGCCGATAATTCTCCCTCCGTTGGTGAGGGCGCTTATGATGCCTGTGGTGGCAAGGAAGGGTGCCGAAGGAGGCAGGCTGCGCATCGCAAGGGGAGCGAGAATAACATTACCCACTCCCGTGAGCGCACTCGCAAAGCCGGCGGAAAAGGCAAGGAGGCTCGTTGTTCTCTCCCCGCCTGAATGTATTTCACGGTCTCTGCGGAGCTGCGAGAGCGCAAGGGAAAGAAGGAGGGCAATAATGAGGAGGGGTGTGTACCGGTGCAGGAACAAATTGAGGAAGGGAAGGGTCAGCAGTGTGCCTGCGATGAATCCCCCAAAGATCGATCCGGCAATGGCAAAGGGGGCTACCGAAGCGACGAAGCGCCACACCACTGCGTGCGGCGCCAAGAGCGTTTTCCAACAATCCAGCGAAAGGTGGATGAGCGCGGTAAGGAGCAGAGCCTGCGGGAGCGGGAGGAAGAAGAGCAGGAGGGGGAGGAGCAACGCCGAGGTGCCGAACCCAGCGAAGGTGCCGAGGAGTGCTGCCGAGGCACTGAAGAAGGCAATGAGGGCAGGAGAGAGGTCCAGCATACGGCGTATCGTACTCCTGAAAGGAAAGGATGCAAGGCACAGCGAGGGATCGGTTGCATCACCCATTCTGTTCCGGCACGATGGAGGCACCTATGGGAAAACCACCTCAGGATCTCGCCACTATCGCAGCGAAATTTTCCTATCCGCTTCCTCCCGAGCGTATCGCGCAGACGCCGGCAACACCGAGAGATGCAGCGCGACTCCTCGTTTGCAGCGCACGCGAGAAGCGATTCCTTGCGGGCACGGTTCGTCAGCTCCCCGATCTCCTTCCGGAACGAACCCTCCTCGTGGTGAATACAACGAAGGTGATTCCCGCGCTCCTTCCCGTTGTGCGGGACGATGGCACGGCTCTTCGACTTCTCTTCCTGCCGCCGTTTATCGAAGGGCGAGTGCGCGCCCTTGCCCCTCGGGCTGCTGCCGTTGGCGCCTGCCTACAGCATCGCTCTTCGGGAATTTCCTTCAGGGTAGTAGATCGGGAGGGAAAGGTGGCTATCCTCCAACCTTCCTGTCCGCTTCCTCCATTGCTCCGACTACTCGCTTCGGACGGTGAGGCGCCGCTCCCTCCCTACCTTATAGAAAGTCCACTTTCCCCTCGACAACGGAAACGCCGCTATCAAACTGTCTTCGCTCGTTCTGCAGGTTCAGTTGCAGCACCCACGGCTTCCCTCCACTTCACGCGGCGCCTTCTTCAGCGGCTCCGGTTGAAGGGCCACACCATTACCTCTGTGACGCTCCATGTAGGGCTGGGCACCTTTGCGCCACTGACGCAACGGGAGCTTGAGGAAGGGGTCTTGCACGAGGAATGGTTCCGCATCGCACCGCGAGCAGCGCACCGGATCCGCCGGGCACAGGAGGAAGGGAGACCTATCGTTGCCGTGGGAACGACGGCGCTCCGCACACTTGAGACGGTAGCAGCACGGTACGGGGCTATTCGTCCTTCTTCGGGAACTACCAATCTCTTCATTCGCGGCACCTATCCGTTTGCGGTAGCAACAGGACTACTCACCAATTTCCATATGCCGGCATCCTCGCTCATTTTGCTCGTCGATGCGTTCCTCGGGGGAGATGGAACGCAGTGGCGAATGGTGTATGAGGAGGCGCTCCGGCGTGGGTTCCGTTTCCTCTCTTTCGGAGATGCCTGCCTCCTCTGGAGGACTTGAAAGCTGGATAGGGCAAGCGTATAATACCCGCGCCTCTCGCGAAGCAAGCATTAGCAGGCGCTAGCCTTTCTTGTGGTATGGCGAAGAAGAGTGCCAAAAAGCCTCCTATTGAGCCATTAGCGGATCGGGTGCTCGTCCGTCCGCTCTCCGATGAGGAGCTGGGGAGCACCTCTGCTGCAGGCATCATTATTCCGGAAACGGTGAGTCGGGATAAGGCCGACCGCGGAGAGGTGCTCGCCGTGGGTCCCGGTAAGCGGAATGAAGACGGAGAACGCGTTCCTGTTGAGGTGAAGGTGGGGGAACGCGTCATCTTCCAATGGGGCGATAAGGTCGAGTGGGAAGGCGACGAATACTACCTCGTGCGAGAAGACAATATCCTTGCCCGCTTCACTGAGTAGTAAAGCGTCGCACTTCCCATGGCGATTGTCTTCATTAGCAGGTTGGGTAGTAGGATAATTGACACCGAGTATGGCGAAGATGGTGCTCTTTGACGAAGAAGTTCGCCGCAAGCTCAAGCGGGGCGTCGATACGGTGGCAAATGCGGTACGCGTCACCATCGGCCCGCGCGGCCGGAATGTCGCGCTTGACCGGAGCTTCGGCGGTCCCCAAATTACCAACGACGGCGTCTCCATCGCGAAGGAAATTTCCTTGGCGGACAAGTTTGAAAATATGGGCGCCGAGATTGTGAAGGAGGTCGCCAACAAGACGAACGAGGCGGCAGGCGACGGCACCTCCACTGCCGTGGTGCTCACGCAGGCGCTCGTTCGGGAAGGGTTCCGGCGCACCTCGCTCGGCGCGAACGCGATGGTGGTTCGGCAGGGCATCGAGGCCGCGGCACGGGATGTCGTTGCTGAGTTGCGCAAGCGCGCCAAGCCGGTGAAGACTTCCGAAGAGATTGCGCAGGTTGCCTCGATTTCCGCCGAAAGCGAGGAGATGGGGCGCAAAATTGCCGAAACGATCGAGAAGGTTGGCAAGGACGGTGTTGTGACGGTGGAAGAATCGCAGAGCATTGGCATTGAGACGGATGTAGTGGAGGGGCTGGAGTTTGATCGTGGTTATGTGTCGCCCTATATGATTACGAACCCGGAGCGGATGGAGGCAGAGTACAAGGATGCCCTCATCCTTGTGACCGACAAGAAGATTGCATCGGTGCAGGAAATCCTCCCGCTCCTCGAGAAGGTGGCGCAGACGGGCCGAAAGGAGCTTGTCATCATTGCAGAGGATGTGGAAGGTGAGGCGCTCGCCACCTTTGTGGTGAACAAGCTCCGCGGCACCTTCAGCGTGCTCGCGGTGAAGGCACCCGGCTACGGCGATCGTCGGAAGGAGCTCCTGCAGGACATTGCCGTCACGATTGGCGCGACGGTCGTTTCGGAGGAAACGGGGCACAAGCTCGAGAACGTTGGTCTCGAGGTGCTTGGGCGCGCCGGCCGCGTCGTCGCGACGAAGGACAAGACCATTATCGTGGATGGGAAAGGGAAGAAGCAGGACATTGAGAAGCGCGTTGCGCAACTGAAGGCGCAGCTCGAGCAGACCGATTCGAAGTACGACCGCGAGAAGCTGCAGGAGCGGATCGGGAAGCTCTCCGGCGGCGTTGCAGTGATCCGGGTTGGCGCATCTACAGAGGTGGAGATGAAGTACCTCAAGCTCAAGATTGAAGATGCGGTGAACGCGACGAAGGCGGCTATTGAGGAAGGGATCGTGCCGGGAGGCGGCGCCGCGCTCGCGAAGGTGGCGCACACACTCGCACAGGAACGGGCGAAAAAGGCAAAGAGCGCGAAGCGCGAAGATCTCGAGTTTGAGGCGGGCTACGAG
>WFWM01000066.1 GCA_015491145.1 Patescibacteria group bacterium
ATATTGGTGTGAACGAGGCGACGCTCCCCCGTCTTGCCAAATGCGGCTTCAGACGGTTTGCGGTGGGCTCGGCGATTTTCGGCGCGCGCGATCCAAAAACGCAGTTCCGTCGTCTCGCGAAGCTCGCTGCCGTTGCAATAGGAGGGGAGGGGGCGATGAGGTGAAGCAAGGGGAGTCTCTTGCTCATAGAGCCTCCTGTGGAAGGCGAGAGGCTGTCCGTGTGGTACGATGCCGGTATGGCGCTGCGAGTGTATCGCAGGAGTGCGAAAAGGAGGCTTCTCATCGCAAGCATTCCCATATTGCTTCTCGGCGCAGGGGGAATAGGTTGGATGCTCACTGCTACCCCCACTGCGGAAGCAGCGTTAGAAGAGTGTTCCCGGACGCCGTCGGTGTTTGCCTCAGGGAGGACGCTGACCGCAGCGTTTGCGCCGCCGTACGATCCTGTCACAAGGAGCCGGCTCTTTCGCGCCTACTGCGATACGGCGCAAGGATCCGTCCGTTTCGTCGTGGGGGATAGGGAGCGAACCTATGCGTACACCTCCCTCTACACATGGCTCAATGGCCAATGGCAGCGAATCGACGGCCCGGAAGGCGGCGGGCGGTGGAAGCAAGGGAGCGTAGAAGTCTCTGTGTCGAAAGATGCGGTGGGATCGTGGGCGATTGCCTACACCTGTCTATGGGATAGAGAGGCGCAACGGTGGCGTTGCGGCTGCAAGGATAGGGCCTGTACTTCCTCCGGGTGGCACTTGATCCGGATCAATCCCCCGTGGGAGTCTTCGTTGCCCTTCGTGCCTCCCACCTGCGGCAACGAATGTCCGGTGCCGAAGGGAGCGCCGTACATTGGCATTATCGGCGTTCCCGACTCTACATTCCAAAAATTAATGGGATACCCCAAGACGGTGCGACACCTCTTCCTCACAGGAGCGAAGCAATGGAGCGGCATACTGGTGGGAAGCCGTGCCTTTCGGGAATTGGCGAGTTGGCAGCAAGAGGGTGAGGCGCTCGGAGTCGACCGACTCGTGGTGATCTCTGTTGACATTTTCCCGTGGGAAGTCATACCCCCAAATCTTCGCCGGCGGTATGAAGGAACGATGGATGCACTGCGGCGCTGCGCTGCAGGGGAATTCGATAGCAAGTTCCGAGAATTTGCGAGGAAAGTGTACGATGCGGGGCTGCGGCGAAATGTTGTTATTCGCCTCGGCCCTGAATGGAACCTCAAACATATGCCGTACGGGATGAAGTTCAAGCATAAAGACGGGACAGATGTGTCGTTCCAAGAGAAGCAAGTGCTGGCGCGGGCATTCGGCCGCTGCTTCGCACGGTCGGTGCGGGCAATGCGTAGCGTTGTTGCGGGTGCGGAGTGGTACTTTGATTGGAACAGTGGAACGATTCAGGGATTTCGGGAAGAGGGATATCCTGGCGATGAAGTCGTTGATGTTGTGAGCGTGGACCAGTACGATGTCTCTTCCGCGCGATGCACACAGTATCGGAAGTATAGCGAGGAGTGGCAGGAGTGCCGCTGGAAGAAGATAGCTCGGGATACGCAGCCTTGGATCGATTTTGCGAGAGCGCGAGGCAAGCTCTTCGCGATCCCTGAATGGGGTTTGTGGGCGAGGGACCCCGAGTACGCTCACCTAAAGACCTGGAACGGGGATCCGAACCGCCCTTACGGGGGCGGAGACAATCCTGTGTTTATCAAGCGTATGTGTGAACTCGCAAAGAATCCTTCCAATAAGGTACTCTATGCCCTCTATTTCAAGTGGCCGAAGAGTTACCCCGGCTTGAGTTTGCAGAGCTATCCGAACGGGCTCCGTGCGTTCCAGCAGTATTGCCGGCGGTAGCAGGGCACGCCTGACGCAGGGATCGTGGGAGGGCAGGAGAATAGGTATGGAGGAAAGGGGAATTCGAAGGAAATCATCCGGCGTTTCTGCCTTCACCCTCATTGAGCTCCTCGTCGTAATCGCTATCATTGGCTTGCTCTCCTCGATCGTCTTCGCCTCCCTCAAGTCGGCGCGAGCGAAGGCGCGGGATGCGCGACGAATGCAGGATCTGCAGCAACTGGAACGGGCGATGCTGATGTACTACGACAAACACGGCTACTATCCCGGGGAAGTGTACTGTGGAGACAGCAGCAAAGGAGTATTCTCTTGTGGCGGCAGTGTGCCGGCAAACGGGACCGATTGGGCGCCGAACAGTGATCTGCGGCCTCTCGTCACCGAAGGGTTTCTCAGCAAGCTGCCCGTTGATCCATTGAACAACACCACCTACTACTACCTCTATGAACCCCACAATCGCGGGCAAGGAGGGTGTCCTGCGAGCGCTCCCGGGCCCTGCTTCTATCAAATCTCCGCACGCCTTGAGGGAGGCGGCTACTTCTGCGTAGGCGATGTGGCAGGAGCGACGAGCAAACCGATAAGCAATTGCCCATGAGGAGTCTCGCAATTTGTGCTGTGCTTCCTCTTTTGGTGTGGTAAGGTGGTGGCAATGCGCCATGGATGGAGGGGAAAGGGTGCGCTCGTGCTCCTGTTCGCACTCGTTGGGGTGGGGTATGGAAGCTTTCCCGCGTTGGGGGCAGAAGTGGTGGTGGGGCAGGAGGTGATGGCTCCGCGCACTGAGGAAGTGAGAAAGGAGAATGTCTTCCTCCTTGGGCTGCAGAAGGCGGTATTCAAAGGCGTTGCGGAAGCGGATGTGTCACTGCTTTCTGGTGGTGAGGTGGTGAAGGAAGGAGTGGTAGGGGGAGATGTGCTCGCTGCAGCAGCACAGGTGCTCATAGCGGGCACGACGACCGGTGATCTCCGTGCTGGGGGAAAGGAAGTCCGCCTGCAGGGAAGAGTTGGGGGAGACGCTCTATTCCTTGCTTCTGATCGGGTCGTGGTGGATCGTGGAGCGCGCGTTGGTGGTGATGTGGTTGCGGTTGCTGCCGGATTGCTCGGATTGCTCGGCGGTTCGGTTGAGGTTG
>WFWM01000067.1 GCA_015491145.1 Patescibacteria group bacterium
TTCGTAGCCGGAATAGGTGTGCACCGCATACCATGCCGCCTCCCCTTCCCCTTGTGGTGTGGTGACGCGGGTTTCTCCAGTGTTCGCGTTCGTTTGATTTCCCTCTGCCATAACCTTTGTGGTCCGTTATGAGAAGAGCACCAAACGATCCAACAACCAAAGGAAAATTGCATCGAAAAGGCCGAGGTAGGCGCCGGTTGCAAGGGAAATGAGAATGACGAGTGTGGTGTAGATCGCGGTCTCACGCGGCGATGGCCACGCGACATGCGCCAACTCTTCCCGAACAGAACGCAGATAGGCAAGCATACCCAGACCCTTGCCCTCGTGAGGGCAGCGCCCCCACCTTACCGCACTCCCTGCCCCCGGTCAAACGCCCAAGGAGCCGATTTCATCGAAGCTCGTAGGTAATGGTCACCTGCCGCTGTATGGTCGTCTCTCCCGGCGTGAGATCTGGCACCGGAGCCTCTCCAGCTCCAGCCGCTTCTTCCCGCTGGACTTGGAAGATTGGGACGGGACGATTGCCTCCCTCTTCATATCGCACTACCCTCCCAAGCGACACACCGAGGGCACGCGCAATAGCCTGCGCCCTTTCCTTCGCTTGCTCAATTGCCTCTGTGCGCGCCTGCGCTGCAAACTCCTCTGGATGCTCCACCACGAACGAAACTTCCGAAATACTCGTTGCCCCCTTTGCTGCAAGGTTCCCTACAGCGCGCCGCGCAAGGTCGAAATCCTTCGTCTTTGCCTGCACACTCGTGCGAGCCTCAAACCCAACGAGCTCTCGCCTACGATCAGGAAGTGGCGGACAAGGGATGGCGCCGAGGCACCGCTGATCCCTGCTGCGCCATTCATAGCGCGGTGTGAGGGTGTAGGAGAGTGTCTTGATGTCGCGGGAAGGAATGCCGAGCTCGTCGCGGAGATACGCCATTACCGCATTGAGAGAGCGAGTCATCGCCTCCTGCGCTTCCGCAGCGGTTTCCGCCTCTGCCGCCACAGCGAAGGTGAACCGCGCGGTATCCGGCACCACTACCGCCTTCCCTTCCCCCTGCACGGTTACCGTCGCAAGCGGGGGGATATCCGCCCCAATGAAAGCAAACTGCTTGAAGGCATTGAGGGAAAGGGCGATGAGGTAGAGCGCAAGCGCAAGGAGCACCACCACACCTGCCCGTTGGAAAGGGAGCGCGAAAAAGGACACGGTTTGCTTCGGACTCTCCCCGCCTGTGGTCATAGGACTATGGTAGCACATTAGCAGCGGGAGCGCGTCTCGCACAGCAGCTGCACAATCCGCCGCGCGAGCCGTGCTTGTGCGGTGCGGGCAAGACGGTAGCGAATGTGCTGCCCCTCCCGAATCCCCTCAATAACCCTTCCCTGTTCAAGCAGGCGTAGCTGATGGGAGAGGGCGGCGGGCGCAAGCCCCACCCGGCTACCGATGTCGGAGGCAACCAATCCCCCTCGTGAGCGCAGGAGCGCAACGAGAATGTGGAGGCGAACCGATGAAGCGAGGGAATGGAGGAGCAGACTGCCCCGTTCGAGCGTCTTTCTATCGGCACGAAGCGTCATATATCCCCCACGAAGCACCTCACCGTCTGCGCAAACGCTCCCACACGGTAGCAAGCCGCGGTATGAGTGAGAGGATGCCAGCAGGAGAGTTCGGCGCCACGATGGGCACAAATTCCGCCTCCTCCTCTCGGATGGCGAGGTAGCCAATTGGTTCTACCACAACCGATCCCCCTTCCCTCCCCTCCGTTGCCCCAATCCGGAGGGAAACACGGGCAAGCGGCACAATAGTCGTCTCCCCTTTCTCAATCGGGTCACCGAAGACAGAGCGGGCGAGCACCCCCTCCTCCCCTTGCCGCTGCAGCAGAACCTTGAGCAATTCCTCCGCATCCATACGCGCTCCTACCATGATCCTTGATTTTCCATCGAAACCCATGGCTCCTGCGGCGGCAGCGGTTCGCCTTTCTGGAGAAGCTCAATGGAAATTCCATCCGGCGATTTGACGAATGCCATCCTTCCATCTCGCGGCGGGCGGTTGATGGTAACGCCACCTTCTGCAAGCCGCCGGCAGGTATCGTAAATGTTGTCCACAGCAAAGGCGAGGTGTCCGAAGTTGCGGCAACCTTGCTGGTACTGTTCTAGATCCCAATTGTAGGTGAGTTCGATGCAGGGGGCTCCTTCCTCCCTCGCCCGCGCCACATCCTCTGGCGCCGCGAGGAACACGAGCGTGTAGCGCCCTTCCGGTCGCTCCACACGGCGAATTTCCTGCAATCCGAGGAGATCGCGGTAGAAACGGAGCGACGCCTCCAAATCACTCACGCGAACCATCGTGTGGAGGTAGCGCATAGGGGTCCTTTCCCCGCTATACTACCACCAATGCGAGCGAAACACAGGAAAGCGTCGTGGATACAACGGGTGATGGCAACCTCTGATGCGCTTGACCTTGAACCGGGTGTCTTCACTTGGGAGGATCCCTCCGATATCGCACGTTCGCTCGCACGGAGCGCGTGCACAAGCACCCGACGGAAGGCCCCGCCGTTCCGTTCCGCAATGGCAATGCTCACCTTCTACATCAATCGCGCCGGCAAAGCGCTCCCGCCGCAGCGTCGCGCAATTCTCGAGCAGGCGAAAGACGAGCTCCGTTGCCTCTTTGGGAGGAAGCCTCGCGCCACCTGCCGCAGCGCTCCTGATCCGCACTTCTATACCTGTGATTCCGCTTCTGCTTCAGCAAAGCGCAGGTGAGGCCACCGCTCGAGCCACCGTTTTTGCGCAGTCCGCTGCCGCAGGAGGGGCCAGTCACGCCGCGTGGGGGTTGGGCGGAGCACGAGCTGCACGAGATCCGCAACGCCGTGAGGAGCGAGCATTTCGACTTCATCATTCGACGAGAGGCGTACCGCCACCGCTGTAGCGGTTTCCACCCACGCCGCTATCGCCTCTCTGCGCAGCACCGCACCGGAACAGGATGGTGATGGCGGTGGTGGAGGGCAGCGTGGTTCCACACGTCCCACGGAACCTCCACGATGCGAGAAAGATGGGCTGCAAGAGACGCCTCATACGCCTTCGTCGTATGGACGGTGTCGTAGAAAATGAGGTCGATGTCGTTGCAAGGAGTCAGCGTGGCGTAGCCGTGCCTCGCGTCCCACACGAGGTTGCGCACGAACCCTCCACCAATCCACTAGTCAGGGAGCTGCAGCTCCCGCGCCGCGCGGAGCGCCGCCATATGCCATGGGGAGGCAGCTACCACCGCTGCCACCCGTTCCTCCCACACTACTTCCCCTCTCTCCCTCGGAAAGGGCGGAGGGTTCCATGCTGCAGGATGCATAGCACAGCAGCAGTACTCTCTTGGGTGCCTATCCGGATTCGAACCGGAACTAGGGGCTCCACAAACCCCTGTGCTAACCATTACACCATAGGCACCACTTATGCCGAGTATATCACAGCAGAAGCAAAAAATCGAGGGAGGTCACTCCCCAAAGTGGGCGCGGTCGTTGAGCGTAATGAGCCGCCAAGGATAGTGCGCTTCCTCTCCAAGGTAGTGGAGCTCAGAGAGGCCGGTATTCCAGAGGCAGGTATGGTAGACGAAACGCAGGAGCACCGATGGGGTCAGCGCATCCTGCAGCACCGCACGGGCAAGGAGGAGTCGAAGAAAGAAGCCGTGGGACACGACGATGATACTCTGCTCCGGCCGCTCAGCAAGCCATGTGAGCGCTCGGTCGGCCCGCGCAACGAGCTCCTCATAGGTTTCCTCATCCTCAAACCGAAAGCCCGGCTCACCGAAATGTTCGCGAATCGTTCGCTCCCACGCTTGGACCGACGGATCATCCCGGCGCCTCCTAACAAAGGAACTGGGACGCTTGCGTTCCCGAAACAACGGCTCCACCACGAGCGGCACATTGGTGCGGGTCTGGATGGTTTCCGCCGTCTCTCTTGCCCGCCGCATATCGCTCGCGACAATAAGACCGATACCGCGCAGATGCGCCACCCGCTCAGCAACCCGCTGCGCTTGCTCTCTTCCCTTGGGTGTGAGTGGGGCGTCGCTTCCTTGGTAGACTTTAGCGACATTCCCCTCGCTCTCCCCATGACGAATGAGCACGATGTGTTTGACCGCTCCAGTAACCGGCATACGCCTTCTTATACCACACCTCCTTGAGGGCCCCTCTAAAATACGCTACACTCATTGGTAGAGCGCAGGTGGCGGAACTGGTAGACGCGCTACCTTGAGGGGGTAGTGGGGCCTAGCCCCGTGGAGGTTCAAGTCCTCTCCTGCGCACTGTTTGGCAACCTCTGCACGCAGCAACATTGCGAGGACACGCTTTGCCATCACTGAAGGAAAGATTCAGTTGAGGAGCGCCGCTCCCTCTACCCTTCTCCCTCCTCTATTCCTGCCCTTTCTCTTGGGTGGCCGCTCCATCCTCGGCCGTCTTGTCGTTGCCTGCCTCCGCCTTTTCCTTCTCCCGCTCCTGCTCGCTCACCGTGCTTTCCTGCACAAGCGTGGTACGGCGCAGCAGGCGGCGCAGCGCCTTGGAGGTCTTCTCGCGCACGAAGTAGAGCTTCGCGCGGCGCACCTTGGTGCGCCGAAGCACCTCGATGCGATCAATGAGCGGCGAGTAGAGCGGGAA
>WFWM01000068.1 GCA_015491145.1 Patescibacteria group bacterium
ATCAACAAAGGCGAGGGTCGGAGCGTTTCCATACCACCTGTCAGCTTACCGTTCCCCTTCTCCCCATCCCCGAACCGCCAACCTCCTTCCTGCCCGCCCGGGAGGACTCGAACCTCCATTAAGGGCTTAGAAGGCCCCCGTTCTATCCATTGAACTACGGGCGGCGTCGGCACCACTCTACCACATCAACGCGGTTCTGTGGTTCGCCCTTCAAATGAATCGGAGGGACGGCGAAGTGCCTTGACGGTCGATTGTAATTCCCGCTCGAGCGTGCGAAGGCGCCGCTCCATCACCTCCTTGTCGAGCTCCATCTCAAAGGTTGGGTCAACAAAAGTGTCCTGCTTCCCCGCATCGTCATGGCTGAGGGAGAGCCACACCCACAGCGCGCTTACCACGAAGACGGCAGCGAGGCCCACACCAAGCAGGAGGAGGCTGCTCCACCATCGTGCAACAGAGGCGAGGTCGCGGCGCACATCGACCGAAGGGAGCGAGGGGGGTCTCTGCAAGAATTGCCTCCACATACTGCGCTCTACGGATGCAAGCGTGGGTCGCCCAGCTCTTCTGCTGCCGAGGATTGGGGTCCTTCCTGTTCTCCCTTGCGCGGCACCCGAAACGCTTCTAGTTTGAGCGAACCACGCCAGCGGGCTTCCTCATCCTTCCTATCCAACGCGACGGCAACAAGGTGCGGTTCCCCCTCAAGCCCCTCTATTCCGCGGAGGAACCGCAGGATTTCCTGCAGCGACCCTTCCACAGCACCAGTGAATATGATTCGAGGCGGCTCTCGATCGGTCTGTTTTTGTTCCTCGGCTGATTTTGTTTCCCACTGGAGCCCCGCTTCATTGGCGGTCTGCTCGATGGCCTCCAGAAGCAGCACCGCGCTCTCTGTTTCATCTAACCATTGCGCAGCCCGCGAATCAACGGCGGCATTGAGCTTCTTTGCCAATCGCTGCACCCGCCGCAAGCTGGAGGCATACGCTTCCTGCTGCGCAAGCTGTCGCTGCTCACGAACTGTCTGCATGTGTGTTGTGAGAACCCACCAGGCCCCGCCTCCCCACACCACTCCAAAGAGGAGTGCGAGGCTGCTCCACGCCACTCCGCGCAGGAGGAGGGGATTGAGCATCCTGCCCCGCTGCAACGAAGGTGTTCCTCGCAGCCTCACCATACTCACGACGCATCAGGAGAAGAGGGCAGACGGTAGCGGAACCGTAGGGAAAATCGCAAGTCAGTTCGGGGAGCGTATGCCTCAAGCGGCACCACCACCTCTTCCATACCGTCGTACGAGCGCACCTGCTCTTCAAAAGACCGGAGCGCTTCCCGTGATGCCGCCACCCCCGTGAGGGATCCAGAGAGGTACCATCCCTCCTTCTTCACCGGCGTTATCGTCACCCCTTTGAGCTGCACTGACGCTGAGCTGAGCGCGAGGAGGTCTGCAAGGAGCTTCCTTGCCACTTTCCCAAGCTGCACGCGCCCTGCTGCATTGACGAATCGACGCGCCTGCTGCAGCACCTTTTGTGCTTCAGTGAGTGCCTCTCGTTCCGATCCCTGCTGTAATCGCAGCTGCGAAGTCTCTCTTTCCATTGCTACCTGCACCACCGAAGGGAGGAGTGCCCCAACACCAATCGCTGCTGCAAGCGCCACGACCCGAGCAACCGCTGTGGCAAGCCGGATTTTCCGTTCCCGTTGGAGTGGAGCAAACGCAGCGTGGGAAAGGAGGTTGTGCCACATAGCAAGTGTCGTCCCGTATGTTAGTGCCACAGTCGCGGGGGAGCAAGCGCCGGCAACGCGTCCCGCAGTGCCAACCCCAACGCCGTGGCATACTGGAGCGCCTCGTTTCGTGGGATAGGGGGAATGTAATGGGAATACGGAGGGAAGTTCGTCCACACATCACCAAGCGCAACCGGCATTGCGAGCGCCTTGCTGAGAAAGGTAGCAAGTCCCGGCATTTGCGCGGTCCCTCCCACGAGCAGCACCTGCTCGAGCGGAGCATGGGAATAGCCTGCGGTAGGTTGGTGCTCCCGCCAGAACAGGAGGTGTCGTTGCAGGGCCTGCACGAGCGTGTTGGCAACCTCCAACACCGCTGTATGTGCTGGAGCGAGGGAAGAGGAAGAGGGGGTGTGCAGCAGAAGCTCCGTCTGCTTGAAATGTTCCGCCTCCTCCTCCCCAACACCGAGTGTGGTGCGTATTGCTTCCGTGAAGTGTGCCCCACCAACCGGGAGCTTGGCACTGAAGAGGAGGTGGCCGTCTTCAACGACGTACACCGCTGCCTCTGTATTGCCGATGTCAGTGAGGAAAAATGCCCCCTTCGTGCCGAGCGGGAGGACGGATCGTGCAATTGCCGCCCCTTCAATTTCAAGAGAGGCCAAGGTCAGCCCCGCCTCCGTAAAGAGGGAGGTGAGCGTTGTGATAAGCTTTTTCGGGTAGGCGGCAACATCGACGAGGAGCGAACCCTCGTGGTACACTGCCGGGACCGCATCGAATACCACCTCCGACGGCTGGAGCGGAATATTCTCCGACAATTGGAACTCCACCTGTGCCCGTAATTCCTCGAAAGAACGCGGAGGAGCAACGGCAACGCGGAAGAGGTAACCCGCCTCCTCCGCGAGTGAGGCTCGGGCGACACGGCAACCAGTCCTCGCTGCAATTTTCCGCAGATGAGCCACAAACGCTTCCGGATTCCCGATGGTAGCACCGGACAGGAGCGCATCGGCACACGAGCGCTTGCCCCAACGGCATACCACTGGCTTTCCCCCTTCCACCGAAACGACAGCAAACTTCACCGTCTGCTCGGAAATATCAATACCAACGGTGGTAAGACGAAGCTCCGGCGGCGGTGGCGCCGCGCGCCATACCCACCGCTGCCAGCGGTCTGCCACGGCATTCCATCGACTTGTGAGCGAACCAAGGTGCATACCTTCAGTATACCGGAGGCTTCTCCCTACCACTGCAGTGCCCGCCACACCAGCACGAGCACAATCCCCACCGCTCCAAGCGCGAGGAGGAGGTTGATGCGCGGCAAGAGCAGGCGCACCACCCGTTCCCCATAGCGCGCAGAAAGCCACGCCACGAAAAAGAACCGCACCCCCCTCCCGATGAGCGAAGCGAGGAAGAACGGGAGGAGGGGAGCAGCGAGCGCTCCCCCGGTGAGGGTAAACGCCTTGTAGGGAATGGGAGTGAAGGCGGCAAGCAACAGGAGGAGGAAGGTGTGCGCAGCAAACCACGCTTGCACCGTCGGCACCGCAGAAGCCGCGCCGGTGGCTGCAAGGATCGGCTTTCCCACCGTCTCAAACGCGACAAATCCGACTGCGTACCCAGCAAGCCCTCCCATTACGGAGGCGACGGTCGTGATGAGTGCGAACCGCCACCTCGCTTCCGGGTGTGCTGCAGCAAGCGCAGCGAGAAGGGCATCTGGAGGAATTGGAAAGAAGACCGCCTCCATTGCCGCAAGCGCAGCGAGCGACCAAGCGGACCCTCGCCGAGATGCGACTTGCCGAAAAGATTCCCACCATCGCGCCCCCCACGAGGGTGCTTCCACTTCCTCGTGTGACGCGCCAGCCCAGATTTTTCTCCCCATAATCAGTTGATGCGTGTGCCGGCTGGCACATTGGTGGGGACTTCAAGGAGCGCAAATGCACCGGTTTCCTCATTGTGAGCGGCAAGGATCATTCCCTGACTCTCCAAACCACGAATCACGCGTGGCGCGAGGTTCGTCGCAAAGACACAGTGCCGACCAACGAGCACCGACGGATCAGGAAAATACGGACGGATACCAGAAACGATTTGCCTCGTGTCTCCCGAACCAAACGACACCACTAACCGCAGCAGCTTATCAGCCTCTGGCACCACTTCTGCCGCCTCAATCCGCCCCACCCGAAATTCGAGTGCGGCAAACTGCTCGTACGGCACGACACCGCCTTCCTCTCCCATAGGCCCTCACTCTACCACATCGTACGACTCCAGCGTGCCCCCTCGCTTGCGAGCAAGGTATGCCTCGAGAATGATTGCCGCGGCCACCACATCCACCCCCCGTCTGCCCGGAACGAGGCGGCGTGCCTGCTGCGTGGAGAGCACCTCCGGCTCAAACACCACGCGTACTCCACATTGGTGGGCAACCGCCTCCGCAAACTCCCGCGCACGAGGCGCTATGGGATTGTCTTGCATCGCAAAACTCTTTGATTCCCCCACCACCACCTCCTCTACCCCCTCCTCTTTACACAATGAGCAAATACGATCGATGAGGCGCTCGTCGTTAGGCCAGAGGGTTTTGGGGAACGCAAATTGCTGCAACGCATCAGAGATAGCGACACCGACACGCTTCGCGCCATAATCAATCCCTAGCACCTTCCCCATAGAGTGGGTGCGAGGAAGCCGCTCAAGAAAGCGCCGCGGCAAAAAGCGGCATCCCGAGCACCACCACCCCAAGGAGGAATGAACCAGTCACCACGAGGACCGCAAGCGCCACCTCCTTCATCCACCGCATCGTACCACAGTTTTTCCAGAGCCTATCCACTCGCACCTGTGGATAAACTCTGCTAGGATAGCCCCGGGAGGGGTGGCTGAGTGGTTGAAGGCGCCCGCCTGGAGCGCGGGTAGGGGTGTTGCAGCCCCTCGAGGGTTCGAATCCCTCCCCCTCCGCCACGAGAAAGAAGAGGGTGCGAAACAACGATGGACTGCTTAACGGTATGAGGCGCTTGGAAGATGTTGTCTTCAGAAAGCGTATCCCAAACCTTATCGGCGGTTTACTCTTCCAAGTGGCGAGCTACGCTGTGCCCTCCAAAATTTGGTCGCTCCTGTTCCAAATCGTTAGCGTTCTCCTATTCCTTCATGCAGACCTAGTTGTCAAACGATTTGCTCTCGTCCTGCAAGAAAAAATTAAGCTCCGAGATTCATTCCACATAGTTGTTGTTGACCACAAAGGCAATATAAAAAGCAAATATTAAATGAGTCGTGGTTCCTTTTTGTTCTCCCTCACCTCTCACAACCTCTTTCCTTCGCTGTATTCCTTCACACTCTTCAAAAATTTCCGGAGCGGGGCGAAGACTTTGCGATGAGCTTCGGGGAGAGAGAACCAGCCGGCGCGATCCACTTCAGGCCACTGCACCTTCCTTCCCTTGAGCGACAGCTGCACCGTATTGCTCTGAAGGCGCTTCGGGTCGAGCGTCGGCATCTCCGCAGCCCACGCCACCACCCGCTTGCCGGTTGTCGGGTATCGTACCTCCCCCAAGAAGTGGCAGGGGATTTTCCTGCAGTCCGGCGGAGGAAAGCCGGTTTCCTCTTGAAACTCTCGCTGCGCCGTCTGCCAGAGATCTTCTCCCTTCTCCACTCGCCCCTTCGGTATCGTCCACACTCCCGCATCGAGCTTCCGAAAGAAGGGGCCCCCGGGGTGAACGAGGAACACCTCGATGGTGCCATCGCTTAAGCGCCGGTACGGGAGGATACCGGCGCTCACCTTCCCCTTTCCGTACCACCTCCCTCTCTGAGGAAGCTGGGAGCGGCGGTCGATGTTGTGGCTCCCTTTCCTCATAGCGTCGTCGGATGTTCCAGTATGATGAGCTCGAGTGCAAGGTCGAGGGGATCTCCCTCCTCTGTTCGGCTCTTGTGGTATGCCGCAAGGAGTGCGCGGTAGCGCTCCAACACCCCTTCCTTTCCCCACCGGGCGAGGGCAGCACGGGCAGGAACAAGCGCGTGGCGTGGCACCTCCCTGCGCTCTCCGTCGCTGAAGGCGAGCGCGGCGCGAAGCTGCCAGAGGAGCGCGCCTACGACCTGCTCTGCCGCTTCTCCCTGCTGGTAGGCACGCCGGAGTGCCGCCCACGCTTCCGATCGTCTCCCCTCACACCACGCACGCGCCACCGAAAAGGCGTGCACCGGGGGGCGCTCCTCCTCTTCCTGCCCACAGGCAATCGCACGCTTCGCGTGTTGGAGGAGGAGCGACTTGAGTGGCTCTGCGGGTTCCGCCTCGCTCCAAAGGAGAAACCAGTTCGCATCTCCTGCGAGTGTGGGGAGATGCTGGCTGAGCCATTCCTGCCACTCCCGAATAGCCCATGCCCCCATCACCCGCACGAGGGACCGCTCGTGGAAGAGGCCTTGCGCGCCAATGTATGCCTCAAGGGAGGAAGGTGGTGCTTCTTCCGCGTCAATGACGCGCACGGGCGCCTCCGGCGCCCGTGCGCGTGCCGCCGCCTCGAGCTTACGGATATGCCTGAGCGCCTTCCGTCGATCTCCCCAAAAGGCAAAAATCATACCTCCTCCAGCTTGAGCGGCTGCATATCCCCCAGCGTAGGACCCATTTTCGCCTCAACCTTGATCGGCACCTCGCCGCGCATTTCCTTCGGGAGCGCTTCCCGCATCTGCCGCGCTACCTCTGTCGCGAGCGCTTCTGCTCGTGCCGCGCTCACCTCGTAGACGAGCTCATCGTGGATTTGGAGAATGAGGAACGCTTCCCCGGCAAAGCGTGGGAGCACCTCCTCGTAGACCCGACGCATAGCAATCTTGATGAGATCAGCCTGCGATCCTTGGATAGGCGCATTGATCGCCATCCGCTCCGCCTGTGCAACGACGTACGGCAGCGGAGAGCGTAAACCGGGGAACCACCGCTTCCTGCCAAAGAGCGTTTGCGTGTAGCCGTGCGTCCGTGCAAATTGCTTCGTTGCCTCTACGTATCGGGCGATGCCGGGAAAGGCAGCGAAGTATGCCTCGTGGAACGCCGCAGCTTCCGATCGCGACATCTCCGCTGTCGCCGCGAGAGCGTTCACCCCCATTCCGTAGAGAATGCCGAAGTTAATCGCCTTAGCACGGCGCCGCATCGCAGGGGTTACCTCATCGGGAGCAACCCGGAACACCTCTGCTGCAACTGCCCGATGGATGTCCTCACCCCGCACGAACGCTTCAATGAGCTTCTCTTCCTGTGCGAGAATGGCAGCAATGCGCAACTCTATTTGCGAGTAGTCCAGCGCAACGAGCACAAACCCCTCCGGAGGACGAACCGCCTGCCGTATCACCTTCCCTTCCTCGCTCGTGGGCAGATTCTGCACATTGGGGTTTTGGCTCGCCAGCCGTCCTGTTGCCGTCCCCATCTGGAGGAAGGTGGGGTGGAGCCGACCGTCCTCACCACGAAGCGCCATCAGGGGTTCGATGTAGGTGCTGATGAGCTTCGTCAACTCCCGATATCGCAGGATATGGCGGATGATAGGGTGCTCGTCCACATACTGGAGGAGGGCGCTCTCACGGGTGGAGAGCCTCCCCGTTGCTGTCTTCTTCTTTCTTCGCGACGCTCCAATCCCGAGATCTTCAAAGAGCACCTTCCCGAGCTGTTGGGGGGAACGAATGTTGAATTGAACCCCTGCCAGCGCGAAGATGTGTGCCTCTTCCTCTGCAGCCGCCTGCCGCAGAGTTTCCCCTGCTTGCGCAAGGAGCGACGCGTCGACTGGCACCCCTCGCTCCTCCATAGCACGCAGCACGGGGACGAGTGGGAGCTCTATCTCCGCATACACCCGGTCGAGCCGCTCCTGCCTGAGCCGCTCTTCGAGCCTCATGAGCGCATCCTCGCTGGAGGAGGTCTTCACCGCAGCAACCACATCTTCCCACGAGGGGTTCGTATGGTCCGGCCCGAGCAACCAGAGGGCAAGCCGGGCCCGGTAGCGGCGTGCTTCCTCTTCAGGAGAAGAGGGTGTGGCGTTCTCTGACTCCCGCTGCAACGCAGGATCGGTTTGCCCATCTGATTCTCCCCACGCAATTCCGTAGGCGGAAGCGAGCGCTTCTCGGAGGCGGGAAGCGGGAGTCCGAAAAGCCCACCGCCGCATAAGCGCGTCGACCGCGTTTTGGTCAATGTGGGCAGGGAATCGACTCTGTGTCTCCGAAAAGCGAACAGGGGCATCCGTGCGCACTACCGCCAGCTCCCGCGAAAACCGTGCCTCCTCCTCGTGCTGTGCGACAAGGCGCACGATCCGCTCTGCAACACCCGCTCGTTGTGCCACAGCGGCTGCTCCCTCGCGGTCGATTGCACGCAAGAGCGTATCGATGGTGTGGTAGGTGCGGATGAGCGCCTTCGCGCTCTTGTCCCCCACGCCGGGAACGCCGGGAATGTTGTCAGAGGGGTCCCCCGCAAGCCCTTTGTACTCCGGCAGGTACCGCGGCGCAAAGCCGTAGCGTTCCCGTACCGCCTGCTCATCAAACCATCCCGTCTCCTTCACCCCCTTCCGGAGCGTGAACACCCGAACCTTTTTCCCCTCCACAAGCTGGAGCGTATCGAGGTCGCCAGAGACAATCGCGATGCGCGCTTCAGGGAACTCCTCCCGTATCTGCCGGACGAGCGTTGCAATCACATCATCAGCTTCGAACCCCGGCACCGCCATAATGGGAATGCCGAGCGCTGCAAGAAGCGCCTTCGAGGCTTCTATCTGCTGAGCGAGCGCTTCGTCCATCTCCTTCCTTCCCGCTTTGTAGTCGGTGTAGGCAGCGTGCCGGTGGGTCCCGCCGGGGAGATCGTAGGCCGCCACAACGTGGGACGGATGCGCCTCCTTGAGGAAGGCGCTCACCATACTCACGAGGCCAAAGAGCGCGCCGGTGGGTTCCCCGCTGGGTGATGTGAATGAGGGGAGGGCGTGGTAGGCGCGGTGGAGGATGGCGTGCATATCGAGCAACGCCACCACCATCGATGAGGGTGTGTGTGAATGCCGCTTCCCCATAGCCCACTACTCGTGTTGGTGCTGGTTTGGAAAGCCTCGCTGCGCGGTAAGCGCTCTCGCCTCCTGCTCCTCCCCCGCCTCCTGCAGCGTCACCCAAACGAACGGCTCCTGCAGCGCTTGCCACTCATCGAGCGCCCGTTCCGGCCACTCCACACACACCACGCACCGCTGCCTGATCCGCTCTTGCCACGGCAACCGCCGCACCTCCTCCTCGTTCAGGCGATACCAATCCCAATGGGAAAGCTCCGCAAAAGGGTGCGTCCCCGCCAGTGGGTAGCGCCGCTCCAGCACAAAGGTGGGGCTTTGCACCTGCCCCGCATCCCCTCCCAGTGCCGCCACCATACCACGCACGAGACTCGTTTTACCGGCACCAAGCGGTCCAGAGAGCGCAAACACCGCCGCTTCCGGAAATGCGTTGAGAAGCGCTTGTGCGGCTTGCCGCCACTCAGACGGGGCAATAGGAGCAAGCCGCAGCATAGCCGTATGCTACCATACCCGCGATGTCTCATTTTCAAGAGCAGGACCAAGAGAAACGCCTCGAAACTGTCCGACGAAAGGAAGAGGAAGACCTCGCCCGCATCCTCTCGGAAAAGTATGGTGTTGGCTACGTCGACCTGACTCGTCTCCCTATCGACACGGAAGCGCTCCGCCTCGTCCCTGAGGAAAGGGCACGGGAAGCGCTTGCCGTTCCCTTTAAGGTGGCCCGCCGAAAGGTGTGGCTCGCAGTCCATTCCCCCGGAAATCTGAAAACGAAGGAACTCATCGATACCCTCGAACGGCAGGGGTTTCAGGTGCTCGTCTTTATGGCTTCCCGCCACAGCCTCGAGCATGCTTGGGAACGCTACAAAGACCTCTCGCTCGCCATCGCCACGAGTGCCGGCATTATCGATGTGTCGCAAGAGGAGATTGCCGAGCTGCAGGCGCAGCTCACCTCGCTCGAATCGATCCAAGCCACCATCCGCGAGGTGGTGCAATCACGGCAGACGCTCCGCATCTCCCGACTCCTTGAGGTAATCCTCGCCGGTGCCCTCGCTTTGAAGGCGTCCGACATCCACATTGAGCCGGAGGAGGAAGTGGTGCGTATTCGTTTCCGCCTCGACGGGGTGCTCACCCCCGTGGCAACCCTTCCCCACAGTTTGAGCAAGTCGCTCATCACGCGCCTCAAGCTCGTTTCCGGAATGAAACTCAACATCACCAACGCTGCGCAGGACGGGAGGTTCACCATTCGAATTGAAGAGAGAGAAATCGAGGTTCGCGCCTCTGCCGTCCCGGGCAACTACGGAGAATCGATCGTGATGCGTATTCTCGATCCAAACTCGCTCCGCATTCCCCTAGAACGACTCGGAATGCATCCTGTGCTCCTCGAGCGAATGGAGGCGGAAATTCTCCGACCAAACGGAATGATCCTCAACACCGGCCCTACCGGATCAGGAAAGACGACGACTCTCTATGCCATTCTCTCGCGCATCAAGCGGCCGGAAATCAAAATCATCACCATCGAGGATCCCATCGAGTACCACCTTGAGGGAATCGTGCAGACACAAATTGACCACAAGAAGTACACCTTTGCCCAAGCGCTCCGAGCAGCGCTCCGGCAGGATCCCGATGTCATTATGGTCGGGGAGATCCGTGACCCTGAGGTGGCAGACACCGCCGTGCAGGCAGCGCTCACCGGCCACCTCGTGCTCTCTACCCTCCACACGAACACCGCTGCCGGCGCCTTCCCCCGCCTCATCGGCCTCAAGGTGAACCCGCAGGTCATCGGTTCGGCGGTGAATGTGGTAATGGCGCAGCGGCTCGTTCGGGTGCTCCGGCCGGAATGCCGCATCGAGATCCCACTCACGGGACCGGTGCGCGACTTTGTGCTGCGGGTTGTCGATTCCCTTCCCCCGCATCCGGCGTACCAGCCGAAGCAAACGGAGGTGCACTACCTCCCCAAGCCAGGCGGCAGCTGCGTCACCGGCTTTCAGGGGCGCATCGCGGTATTCGAAACCATCTTTATGGATGAGGAAATAGAGGCACTCGTCACACGGGGAGCGAGCGAGCGCGACATCCAACAGGCAGCGCGGAAACAGGGGTTCCTCGATATGGTGCAGGATGGCGTCCTCAAGGTGCTCAACGGCACCACCTCTCTCTCGGAGCTCGCCCGCGTCGTTGAGATAGATCCAGCCGTCGCCGCTGCGCTCGCGCAGCACGAGCAGCACCTCACTGAGCACGCAACCTCTGAATAAACAGTAGGGGAAACAAAAACCCCTCCACCCCCTTACCCTTCGGACGACTTGCTTGAGAGCAAGGAAAGGCGACCTGCCTTCCTGAGGAGTTGCCCAGTCTCTCCGCACTCGGCGGCAACCAGGCAGTCCTTGCGAAGGAGGCCTCTTACGCCATGCGCGGCGTTGCCGTCCGAAGGGTAAGAATGTGGAGGGCGCCCTGCTGTGGTAGCATACGCTTGCCACTGCAAGGCGTGGTGTGTCCTGCTGCAACGGTAGCATATGAACCAAGCACCGTCAACCCCTTCCGAGCCTCATCTCGACCGGGCTCTCCGCCCCACCTCGTGGGACGAGTACATAGGGCAGGAAGTTGTGAAGCAGAATGTTCGCATCCTCATTGAGGCAGCCCGCAGCCGACAGCAACCTCCGGAACACCTCCTCTTCTACGGCCCGCCGGGACTCGGGAAGACGACGCTCGCCCACCTCATTGCCCGTGAGCTCGGGGCTGCAATCCGTATCACCTCCGGCCCGGCAATTGAGCGCGTCGGCGATCTCGCTGCCATCCTCTCCAATCTCGAGGAGGGGGATATCCTCTTCATCGATGAGATCCACCGCCTCCCGCGCGCTGTGGAAGAGGTGCTCTACCCCGCGCTCGAGTCGGGCACGCTCGACCTCATCATCGGCAAGGGACCGTCTGCACGCACGGTGCAACTTCCCCTCCCCCCTTTTACCCTCATTGCCGCAACGACCCGCTACGCCGGGCTCTCTGCCCCGCTGCGATCTCGATTCTCCGGAGGGGTGCACCGGCTCGACTTCTACACAGAGGATGAAATTGTCCGTATCCTCGAGCGATCAGCGAAACTCCTCTCGATGGAAGTATCACACGGGACACTCCGCCTCATCGCCCAACGCGCACGGGGCACGCCGCGCACTGCCAATTTTCTCCTCAAACGCGTGCGCGACTTCGCACAGGTGCACCAACGCCCGTGCGATGAGGAGACCGCCTCTGAAGCGCTCACACTTCTTGGTATTGATTCCGCAGGCCTCACCGCGGAGGATCGGGCGCTCCTGCTTGCTCTCATTGACCGCTTCCAAGGCGGGCCAGTTGGGCTTGCAACGCTCGCTGCGTCACTTGGAGAAGAGGAGGACACGATTGCCTCTGTCCATGAACCCTACCTCCTGCAGCTCGGATTCCTCGAGCGGACGCCGCGCGGGAGGCGCGCCACCCGCCTCGCCTACGAGCATCTCCGTCGCACGCCGCCATCGCAACCACCGCTCACTGCACTCTAACAGCGCTTGCACCGGACGAGGCAGCAGAGTAAGGTATCACCACTATGGCGGGGCACAACAAGTGGTCAAAAATCAAGCACAAGAAGGCGGTTGCTGATGCACGCAAGAGCCGCGAATTCTCCAAGCTCGCCCGCCTCATTACTGTTGCAGCACGCGAGGCGGGGAGCGCAGACGCACCGTCCGTGCGCGCAGCTATTGAAAAAGCTCGCGCAGCGAATATGCCGAAGGAAAATATTGAGCGGGCGCTTGCTCGTGCGTTGGATACCGATGCCCAGTCACTTGAGCCGGTGCTCTATGAGGCGTACGGTCCAGGAGGAGTCGCCATCCTCATTGATACACTCACCGACAATCGCAACCGCACGGTTCAGGAGATCAAGCATATTCTCGCAACCCATGGAGGGTCTCTCGGTGCTCCCGGCAGCGCTCAATGGGCGTTCCGCAAAACCGAGGAAGGATGGGAACCCGCCACAACGGTTCCCCTCTCAGGAGAAGACGCGGAACGACTGAAGAAGCTTATTACCTCACTCGAGGAACATGACGATGTGGAAGCGGTGTTCTCCAACGAGACAACCGAGGCATGACGCGACAGGAGCGGTGCGTGATGGCGTTTGATCCGGGCTACGATCGGCTCGGAGTAGCGGTGGTCGCAGGAACCATCCAACAACCAAACCTCCTTTTCGCCGACACCCTCCGTACTCCTAAAACGACGCCGCACGATGCCCGGCTCTGTTCCCTTGGGGAACGAGTGGCGGCTTTGCTCGCCTCCTACCGCCCCACCTGTTGTGCAGTAGAGACACTCTTCTTCCAAAAGAATCGAAAAACCGCGCTCGCCGTTGCGGAAATGCGCGGCATTATTCGATACGAGATCGCCCGTGCCGGCATTCCCTTGCGCGAGCTCTCCCCCCAAGCGGTGAAAATTGCGGTTACCTCCTACGGGAACGCCTCCAAGGATGCAGTGGCGCGTATGGTGCTACGATTTTTTCCTAACGCCGTTTCGCTGGGAGATGATGCAATTGATGCTGTTGCGCTTGCTGTCGCTGCGCTCGCCTCGCCGTTGTCAGCATATCCGCATCTCTAAATTATCCACACACACCCCTTGCGAAGCGCCGAGTCGTTATGCTACTTCTCGGGGAAGCCCCTTTCGGGGTGGTTAGCAGCGTAACGAGAAGTGTACCCACGCTATGCATACGTACCCCGCGGTACTTCTCGATGTGTTCGGTCGATTACTCCGCCTCCCCTTCCTCCTCACAACCGACGAAGAAGCAGAGGAACTCTTCGGCGACGAGGAAGAGGATTTTGACGGGTCGTTTGCGGAAGACGAGGAGGACGAACCGTTTCCCTTTGAGGACGAAGAAGACGACGATCCTTTTGCAGCGTTCGAGGAAGAGGAAGAGTAGCAACCACGCTTCCCTGTGGTAGGATGGACCTGCTATGCTCCTGCCGAGGGGAGTACCCATCACTCGCCGCGCGCGACCTCGCGCGCGGCGAGTGATGCTTTCTACCTTCCTCATCCTTGCCTCTGGCGCATTTATCGCCGGGGGGGTAGGGATTCTTTGGATTGCCTCACTCCCCTTGCCGGACCTCACGGCGTTTCAGGCACGAAAAGTGCCGCAATCGGTAAAATTGTACGACCGAACCGGGAAGGTGCTCCTCTACGAGCTCTACCAAGCTACCAGACGCACCGTGGTGCCGTCTGACCAAATCTCCCCCTACCTCAAGCAAGCTATCATCGCGATAGAGGATAGCGCTTTCTATGAGCACCATGGTATCCGACCGCTTGCCATTCTCCGCGCCGCCCTCGCCAATCTTTTTTCCCTCTCATTCGAGCAGGGTGGATCCACCATTACGCAACAAGTTATTAAGAACACAGTGCTCGTCTCCGACAAATCTATCGTCCGAAAGGTGAAGGAGTGGGTGCTCGCACTCAAACTCGAGCGGCGGTACACCAAGGATCAGATCCTCACTTTCTACCTCAACGAGGTGCCGTTTGGGGGAACCATCTATGGGGCAGAAGAGGCGTCGCAAGCTTTCTTCGGCAAGTCGGCACGCGACCTCTCACTCGCAGAAGCCGCCTACCTCGCTGCACTCCCTCGCGCCCCTTCCTACTACTCCCCCTATGGAGCCCATCGGGATGCACTCGAGGCCCGGAAGAACCTCGTCCTGAAACGAATGCGAGAGCTTGGGTTCATCTCCGAGGCAGAGTATGAGCAAGCCCGTTCAGCGAAGGTGGTGTTCCTCCCCCGTGGGAACGATCGTATCAAAGCCCCCCACTTCGTGTTCTATACCCAGCAGTGGCTCGAGGAACGCTACGGGAGGGACACGCTCCAGGAGGGCGGGTGGCGCGTCATCACCTCGCTCGACTGGAATCTCCAGCAGCAGTTTGAATCAATGGCGAAAGCGTACGCGCTCCGCAACGAACGAGAGAATGACGCCCGAAATGTTGCGCTGCTCGCGCTCGACCCCAAAAGTGGCGTCATCCTCGCAATGGTGGGATCACGCGACTACTATGATACTGCCATCGATGGCGCCTTCAATGTTACAACCGCGCGACGACAGCCGGGTTCGGCTATCAAACCGTTCGTCTACGCCCAAGCATTCCTCAAAGGCTACACCCCGGAGACAGTTGTGTTCGATGTGCCGACACAGTTTTCTACCGCTTGCAAGCCAGACGAGCTCACGAAAAAAGAGGCCCCCTGCTACGCCCCAGAGAACTTCGATGGGAAATTCCACGGTCCGGTAACCTTCCGCGCCGCCCTCGCCCAGTCGCTCAATGTCCCCTCCGTGAAGGTGCTCTACCTTGCAGGGGTTCGTGAAGCACTCGCCCTCGCCCACACCATGGGCCTCACCTCCCTCGATCCAACCGACGCCCGCTACGGGCTCACCTTCGTGCTCGGCGGAGGAGAGGTGACTCCCCTTGAGCTTGCCGGGGCTTACGCAGTGTTTGCAAACGGAGGGTTTCGTGTCGACCCAACGCCGGTGCTTCGGATCGAGACCCCTACCGGGAAAGTGGTGTGGCAATCCTCACCGGAACCAAGGCAGGTGCTTCCTCCCCACATCGCCGCAATCGTGACCGACATTCTCTCTGACAACGAAGCGAGGGCACCGGCGTTTGGGCGCACGTCCCCCCTTGCATTTCCCGGCCGGATTGTTGCAGCAAAAACAGGCACCACGAATGAGTTTCGCGACGCGTGGACGGTCGGCTACAGCACCTCCGTTGTAGTGGTGGCGTGGGCCGGGAATAACGACAATACTCCAATGAAAAAGCGCGTCGCCTCCTACCTCATTGCTCCACTCTGGCGCAAGGCGATGGAGGCGGCGCTCGATCGCTACCCGGGAGATCCGCTTCCCGAGCCGCCCCCTCCCCCTACAGAGGTGAAACCGGTGCTCCGCGGCATCTGGTGGGGCAACGAGAGTTACTTCATCGACACAGTTTCCGGAAAACTCGCCACACCCGCTACCCCACCGGAGACGAGAGAAGAACGCGTAGTGCCGGCAATCCACTCCCTCCTCCACTGGGTCAGGAAAGACGATCCTCTCGGCCCACCTCCTGATGACCCATCCCGCGACCCACAGTACCCCTACTGGGAAGCGGGGGTGCAGCGATGGAAAAAGGAACACAGGATTACCGAAGCGACATTCCCGCAAAAGCCTGTAGCGTACGACGATGTTCATACTCCTGCGAACAAGCCGCGGGTCGTCGTTCTCTCCCCACAGAACACATCGTACGCCCCCCTCTCCGAGCCGCTCACCGTCGCTGTAGCAGCCTCCAGCACCTACCCACTCAAGGAGATGGAGGTGTACCTCAACGACATCTTTGTTGGGAAGGACACCACACCCCCCTTCTCCCTCTCATTCACCCCGTGTGACATTCTCCCTGCCACCGTATGCCAATCCGCAACCGCAACAGGAGAAGATGTTCCCGCAACGATCCGCATTCGGGTTGTCGACCGTGTGTGGAACAAAACAGAGCGCACCGTTTCTCTCACGCTTTCGTCAGCGCAGAGGATATACAACCTCCTCGAGCTGACACCATAAAAGCCCTTACGCAATATCGCGTAGCGACCCGTCAGGAAGACGTTGCCGGACCCATTGGAGAATCTCTCGTTTTGCAAGCGTAATCTCTGACCGTTCGATTGGTGACACTGATAATCGTGCGACCCCTCGCACGATACGAATCGCCTCAATTGGAACCGCGATACCACACACCGCCGCAATCGCGTTCCGCACCACACGGCGAACACTCTCATCTGGAGGGGTGAGGTTGGAAAACTTTGTGAGGTATTGGTAAATCGGTTGGTAGCCCATAGGGCTAACGGTTCATCGGCATCACAAGGTAGCGGTAGGAAGTATCCTCACTCCCAGTAATGACGAGTGGTTTACTCCCCCCCACAAACCGAAGAAGCACCTTCTCTCCCGCAACGGGAGTAAGCCCCTCTTGCAGATAGCGGAGATTGAACCCAACCTCCTGTGGTTCTCCTTCCCCTTTCTCAACAGGGAGGGTTTCCTCCACCTCTCCCACCTGCTGGTTCGATGCAGAAAGTTGCATCGTGCGTTCCTCGGGTTGCACCCTCACCCGAATGTAGGAAAACTGATCAGTGAAAATATTCACCCGCCTCAAAAGAAAGAGGAACTCCTCCTTCGGGACCACCACGGTAGTAGCAAACGAAGTGGGAATAATTCGCTCGTAATCTGGGAATGATCCCTCAATGAGGCGTGTGGTGTACACAAACCCATCAACACTCAAACGACACAGTTTTCCATCGTGGGAGAGGGAGACCTGCTTCCGTTGCTCCACAAGACGAAGGAGGCTCGCCACCGAACGGCGGGGAAGAATGAATGACTCCATCACCTCCCCCCGCTCCACTGCGGCGCGCTTTTCAGCAAGACGGAACGAATCGGTTGCCGCAACCACAAACTCCTCTTCCCCCAATAGGCAATACACTCCAGTGAGCTCCGGTTTGATGGTGGAAGTTGCCACAGAGGGGAGCACCGCTTCAAAAAGATCACTCACCACTCCTCCTTCCAATACCCGCTCCTTCGTTTGAGTGAGTGAGGGAGGGGAGGGAAACTCCTCCGTGTGAAGCGAACGAAGCCGTGCCTTTCCTACTGAAAGGATATTGTTTTCGCCAAGGGTAAGGGTGATGTGTTCTTCCCGACTCGTTCCAATTACTTGCGCCAACACCGACCCCGGCACCACCACCTCACCCTCTCCCTCCACCTTCGCTGGAAGGCTCGCCTCAATAAATTCCTCGAGGTTGGTGGCTCGCACCACCACCTTACCCCC
>WFWM01000069.1 GCA_015491145.1 Patescibacteria group bacterium
AGTTTGAAGAATTGCCCGTGCAAGTGCATCGGATGGAAGCTGTTGGAGGCATTGCGGAATTGTATTTTGTTGAAGGTGTTGAACTGCAACGTCACCGGGTCGTAGTCGGGATACACTTTTCCGTTAATAGCCCACGCCATTCTTCCCATTCCTAGCATTTGCCTACTGAGTACGTAGCGCTTATCAATGGGAAGGCTCGCTGCTTCTGTCCAATCGGGGAGACGGTCGTTATGAGGGTAAAGGAAATCGGGCAATGGCTTGCCTCCGCTGGATGCCACTGTAATGGTGCCGAGGAGGTTGCGTTGCCCTGCGAAGGTGTCGCGAATCGCGAAAGTCTTTCCCGCATCGGTCGGGTGGATTTTGATGTCGACATCGAGCCGGTTGCCGGGAGCGAGGAGAAACCCGTTCGGGTCGCCGTTCTCCTTCACGTAGAGTCCGTCAACTGCAATTATTCTTGCGTCAAGTGATCCGAAATCAAGCCGATAGATGCGTGCGTTCGATGGGTTGACGAATCGGAGTCGCATCCGTTCTCCCGGTTTGACGGACAACGTCTCCCGCCCCTTCGCGTTGACGGTAATCACATTGCCCCACCGTCCGTCATGCATCACATCAGGTATTGTGAGGAAGGCGGGGTTGATTTGTGCGTCTCGTGTCAGTCGCCAGTCGTCGACGACCCAAACCTCGTCTCTGTCGTACTGCCCGCTCACCGCATCTTCCACGATGAGGATGCCATACAATCCTCGCGCTATTTGCTCGAAGCTCCGCACGTGGGGATGGAACCAGTAGGTGCCTGGATCTTTCGGGGTGAAGGTGTAGGTGAAGGTGCCTCCCGGCGGGATAGGAGGTTGGGTGACACCCGGAACACCATCCATTGCATTGGGAACCCGAACTCCGTGGAAGTGAATCGTTGTTTCCTGCGGCAGGTTATTGGTGAAGTGGATTTGAACGGTGTCGCCGAGGCGAATGCGGAGCGTCGGCCCGGGAACCTGCCCGTTGTAGCTCCACACTTTGGTTGTGTAGCCGGGCACAATTTCCACCTCTGAAGGAGCAGCAACGAGGTTGAAGGTGACGATTCTCCCATTTGGACTCGCTTTTTTCGGGTAGGCGCCTGCGAGCGCATCTCGAAGTGCAACACGGAGACCAATTTGACTATTTTGGAAAGCTACTTTTTTACGGAGTGTTGTGTCTGTATCCCGTTGCTTTTCACTCTCGACCTGTCTCTCATTTTCTCCCTCTTGGGATGAAGACGGCTTCGCTGTTTCGTAGAGATCTTCCTCTGATTCAACTTGTGAGATCTGTGGAAACAGCATCGCTCCCTCATTTCTCAATAAGAGAAAAAGGGTTATTGCAAGCACGAGCAGAATTCCTCCAACAACTCGTATCACTGCGCCGAACTTGAAAGGCGTCCAACTTTTTTCCATAACAATATCTTTGCGTTCGAACAAACTGCTCCCCGGGCAGGATTCGAACCTGCAACCAACGCGTTAACAGCGCGCTGCTCTACCATTGAGCTACCGGGGATCTAGGGGCGAGTATACCGCAGGTGCCAACCCCGTTCAACCGCTGATGGCAGCACCGTTGCTTCAAGCGGAATCTGGCTGGTTGCGCGGGAGGAGAAGGCTTCGTACAATGGAGAGAGCAGGCCTGCTCTTTCTGCACTTTTTGTCAAGCTTTGCCAAAGCAGTTGGCAACTTTCCATTATTCGTTTTCTCTTTCTCTATTGCGTAGTATGGAGCGAGCACCGAATTCCTCTCCCCATTCCGCACAAGGGGAAAAGTCTGTGATGCAGGAGCAGGAAGAAAAGATAGAAGCGAAGGCAAAAGAACAGGTAGCTACAGGAGCGCTCGCACGGCTCCGGGAAGCCTTTCGTGCAGTGGTGGCCGCCCTACCGTTTGTGGCTTCCCCTCCTCCTGCGCAGGCGCAAGACCTTCCGAGGGAAGCGACTGCTACCCCTCAGACTCCTCACGCGCGAGAGGAGGGACGTTTTGTTGTCTTGCCACATGAGCTGGAGGAGGCGGAAGAAGATCCGGCGAACACCACAAAACTTCTCTCGGTACAGGCGCTCGAAGACTGGGCAAAGGCACACGCCGAGGATCCTCAGTGGGGGCGGTGGCTCGCAGAGGGTCGCCTCCGCGATGAGGTGAAGCGGGCATACCTCTACTACCGCGCCCTTTTCCTCGACACGCCGACGCCGCGACAGCTTGCCGCTTTTCTCGAAGAACCGCAGGCTTTTGACCCGAAGGCTGCTGGGCTGCAGGGAGCGAGCGTGCTGATGGGGCGGAATGTGCCGGGTGGCCAGCTCGCCCCTATTCGCCAGTTCTTCGCGGATCGGGGGGCACGGCTTCAAGAAGCATCAGCAGCCTCGTTCCACGGAGGGAGCGTATCGGAAGAAGGCATCGTGCGCGCCGCGCTGACGGCGGTGCTCCTGGAAGAAGCCGGAGGATCCGTGGTAGAGGAGAAAGATGGTAAGGTTCTCCTGCCGGCAGGAGCCCGCGAGGTACTCGCATTCTTCGTCGGTCAAGATGGGGTTGCGCAGGCAGAACGCGCGCTCGCGCAGGAGTGGCGTAAGCGGGGGGAAGAAGGGATATCGTGGGGGCGCTTTGCGGAGGTAGTACTGCAGGAGACTGACAGTGATCTCCTTGAGCAACTCCAACAAGGGGAAGAGCACAAGTAATCTCCATTCCTATGCGGCTTCGTCCCTCATTGCCTCGCATACCTTCCGAGCTGCCAGAGAAGGAACAGAGGCCGAGAGAAGGGCGACGCGGAAACCTTCGGCGCGCGCTTGCGGCGGCAGTGGTGGCAGCCGGGCTTACGGGGCCGGCCTCTCCTGTGCAGCGGCAAGAGACGTTGCCGTCGGACGCTCGTGTCCTCTCTCTCGCAACACTCGATGCGGTAGCCCAATTTGCCCAACAATCTGGAGGCTCTTTCGCACACTGGATTTCTCCGGAAGGAGAAGTGGTGGGAGATGTGCGCATTGTGTGGAGTTCGTTTCAGGAAGTGTTCCATCGGGTGCCAACTCCGCTCGAGTTGGAGCTTGCCCGGCAGCTGGCAGAGCAGACAGGAGCGCTCGCAGACCCTGCACGACTAGGCGCTGTGCTGGAAGAGTATCGAGACATTATCCCAATGCCGGAAGCGCAGGCGCTGGCAAACACCGGTCTGCTCGGTGCGCTTGAACCGCAAGAGTTTGCGCTCCTTCAGATGCTTGGGCAGGAAGGATTGCAGCGCATCCAGCGCAAGCGCCAGTACTACGGTGCCGTATTGGAGGGAATGTGGGAAGCAGCACGCGATCGCCTTCGCTTCCACATTGAAGGGGGAGGGAAGATTATTGCGCGGGAGGAGGATATCCCTAGTGTGTTCGCTCCAGAAATAGCCCGCCTCTCTCCCGAGAATCAGGCACGGTTTGTGAGCGGTTTGCAAGCGGTGTTTCGAGAAGAGGCGGCTCCTCTTGCGCACAAAGCAGGAGCGGAGGTCTCAAAGCGGTTCCTCTTCACGCTCTACCTTTGGAGCATCGTTCCCCCGGGTGAGGAGGGAGGGCACCTCCCGCAACCGTCTTCACAAGGGGCAGGAGAGCGGGGATAAGAAGCAGGTATGCGTTTCCTTCCTCAAGGAAGGTGGTGGCTTGCCGGAATCGGTATCATCGTGGTGGGAGGTGGTATACTAGGCCTGTGGCTATCTGCCGTTCTTACCAGCCAACCGTATGAGAAGGAATCGCGTATGTCGGAACTCGTTCTCTCCAGCTCCGCATTTGCCCAAGGCGGCACCATTCCTCCCCGCTACACCTGTGATGGGGAGGATGTGAGCCCACCGCTTTCCATTGCCGGCGTGCCGGAGGGCACGCGCTCCCTCGTCCTCATTATGGATGATCCGGACGCGCCAATGGGGACGTGGGACCATTGGGTCGTGTTCAACATTCCTCCGACGGTGCGGGAAATTCCGGAAGGCACCGAACCGGAGGGAACCCCCGGCCGCAACTCGTGGGGGCGCACCGGCTACGGCGGACCCTGCCCGCCAGATCGAGAACATCGTTACTTTTTCCGCCTCTACGCCCTCGACACCACCCTTAACCTGCCAGAGGAAGCCTCGAAGGAAGAGGTGCTCCAGGCGATGGAAGGCCACATTCTCGCGCAGACTGAACTCATGGGGCGGTACAATCGAATGTGAGAGAAAGGAGGGGGTGTGTGAGGCAAGGAGGGTTGGCTATGGAGCGTGATTCTCGTGCTCCCTCGGAAGGTTCCCAAAATTCTGGAGCAGAGCAGCGTAGCGTAGTAAGGAGGGAGGCGGGAGAGCGAAAACGGGAGGTAGCGCTCGACGCTCGGCTTGATCAAGTTCTTTTTGATGCGCGGAAGGCGGTAGAAATTGATCGCTGGGAACCTCCTCGTTTTTCGCCGTATCGCCGCTCACCTCTTGCGAAATGGCGAGCAAAAAGACAGCAGAAGATCGAGTCTCCATTGTGGGGGTCGTATGAGAAGGGGCTGCTCCGCGCCCTGCGGATCGTGCAAGGAGGGAACTCATTTCGATCGTACCAGCGAGAAGCACTGCGTTCAGTATCGCTGCATGAACAGTGGGGTGTAGAAGGTGCCGCGTGGCTCGGATGGGTACGGTTGCAACGAATGGTGCTCGTCCACCTTCTCTCCTTCCTGCGTGCGCACTGCAGGGAAAACGAACCCTGTCGACTTTCTGGAAAGGAGATTGCCGACAACCTCATTGCACCAATCCTTGCGCTTGGAACTAAAGAGCAAATGATGCAACAACACCTTGGACCCTATATGGCACCTTTCTTGTTTTCCCATATCGAGGATCCCAGCACATTTCGCAATCATCTCGCGATTGCATTTGCAATGATTCGCGAACGGTTTGAGGAGCATCAGGGGGCACACCTCAAGATCCTACAGGAAGCGCTGGGGAAGCAGGGTGAGGATGTGGTGGAAGGAGTGATTGCATCTCCCTCTCGCTTGATTCGGGAAATAGAAGGGATGATCAGCAAGGAGTGGCCTTAAGCACCGTCGTGTTTTCAATCGCACTGAAAGAGAAGGGGAAGTGGAGACGCGCAAGAAGGAAGATGCTACTGTGAAGGCATGAAAGAGTCTTTCTCACACCATCCTCTTGAGAGTACCCAGTCTGCCCAGGAGCCGTCTTTGTCGGTAGAAGAGCTGCAGGGCTGCGATACGGTTGAAGCGGCGCGTAAGGTTGGGGCTTTTCTGGGGGAAGTTGCTGCCCGCTACGGGCAGAAAGCGGTAGAAGCCTGGGAGGCAGCAATGCGTTCTGCTCCTGCGAGCAAATCAGGTGGATGGCTGGGTCGCCTTCGTCGGAAGTGGGGGCAATCTTCTAGGGGTCCTGTTGAAGGGGAGCAATTTGTAAGCAAAACCATCCGTTTCGTCTCTTTCCTCTCCATTGCGGTTGGCCTCCAACACTGGCTCCGCGCGATGCTGTCAGTCATTGAGGATCGGCGTATGCGCTACGAGCCGCTTCGCCCGGCAATGGAAGGGGATAGGGTTGCGTGGCATATGGGCGTGAAGGCGATGCAGGAAGGGTTGGCGGCGGGTAGCGCGTCCTTCTTGCTTGAGACCTTTACGGAAGATGTGGCGCGAGCCTATCGCCAAATGCTGCCACAGGCCAGCTTAGCGGTGCTTGACCTCATTGCACGACGGGGAGAATCCAGTAATGTGGGGGATATAATCCGACAGTTCGTTGGTGCCCACCTCGCTTCTGGTGAGAAAAAGGAAGGAGAGGTCTTCTGGCAAGCGGTGAGGCAACGCATTGAGGAAGGAGAAGCGTGGCTGCAGAAGGCAGCGGCGGAAGGATTGTGGGAAGAGGTTGGAAAACAGCTGCTGAAAGCGGTCCAACAATGGAAACAACCTCAACTGGAACAACAGGAAGCGGCGAGGCTACTGATTGAGGTGTTTCTTGCCAGTGTGGGAGAGTATTGTCAAAGAGAAATGCGGCAATGGATCCATTTCCCTCAAAAGAGAGAGGAGGGAGGCAAACAGATCGGTACATGGATTGATTGGAATCTGGTAGGGCAGTTTAGTGGGAAGCTCCGCAAGGGTGTTGAGGAGCTTTCCTTGCTCTTCGCGTCGTTGGAGTGAAAAAAGCATCGCATTTCGTCTTACGAAGGGCATGCCGTGGTTGTGTATGTATGACGAAAGTGTTGGGGTGGTCTTCTCTGAATGCCCGACGAAAAGAAGGTGCCTTTACGCTTGTTGAACTTCTCGTCGTAATTAGTATTATCGGGCTCCTCGCGTCGGTAGTGCTGGTCGCAGTCAATCGGGCGAGGGAACGAGCGAAGGTTGCGGCAGCCGTTGCCCAGGTGCGGGAAATTTCGAAAGCGGTGCAGCTCTACCTTGCTGATACAGGAACTTTTCCTCGCTGTCGTCTCACCTGTACAGAAGGCCTTGATCCGTTCCTCCACGCGAACGGGGTGGTGGGGTGGAACGGCCCCTATCTCCCAGCAGGGGTGTGGCATTTGACGCATCCGTGGGGAGGTCATATCGGCGTTGATTACCGGGATTTCGATGGAGATGGAAACGACGATGCGGCAATCGTGCTCGATGACGATGCCCCCGGGACGAACGACAATGACAACAGTGGTGCTATTCCGATAGCGGCGCTTGAGCAGATTGATCGTATGCTCGATGACGGCAATCTCGCCACAGGTAATGTGCGTGGCAACGAGCAAGGATTCTTGAGTGCAGCGAACAAGCTCATCATTCTGATTCGGCCGTAGGACTCCAGTTTTCCTACAAGAAAAGTATGCCTCCTTTCTTTCGGGGGAATATGGTACACTGACCCCTACTTACGAGGAGCGGATAAGGCGTAAGGGTATGGACTACCGGCTGAAGCAGACCAACTACGAGCTTCGTGATTTTGAGGTGGAGTATTTGGAGAAAAAGCTTAGGGAACTGGAACGCTTCCTTGCAAGGGAGAGCAATTCCGACACACACCTTGCGGTAGAGATTGCGAAAGATGCCCACCACTGGAAGGGGCCGCGGGCATTCTATGCGGAATTCACCCTCTCGCACGAAGGTCGAACCTTCCGTGCAGAAGGGTACGGGGAAACGCCGCAGGCGGCGATTGATGAGGCAAAGGATGAGCTGATGCGCCAATGGAAGCGGGAGCACAAGCGACACCTCTCCCTTGTCCGCCGGGGAGCGAGGAAGGTGAAGGAATGGCTTCGGGGGTTCGGCGGCTGATTGTGGGAGGGTGCGCACCTAATGAGTTGTTTAGGAAAAAGAGTAGCAACTACGCTCTCCGGCTGCGAGGTCCGCAACAATTTCCTCCAGCGCCTTCTCGGGGATGAAGCAAGCGAGGAGGGTGTGGTCGGCAGTGGAGCGCACGCACCAGTACATTTGGGAAAGAGGGGTCTTTCCAAAAAGGAGCATTCCCAACCCAGCCGGTAGAAGGAGAAGTGAGAGAGAGCGTGCCGTGTGGGAAAAATGCGACAATGAGCCAGAAGGGCTACCGTGGAAGAGGAGCACGAATAACACTTCTACCCACCACGGACGAAAGAGCGATTGACGGAGCACGCGGCACCACCGCTGGGGACACGGCCGGTGGAGGGCAAAGCATACGAGGCACCATATGCTCGCTACCCCTCGAAGCGCGATGGGGGCACCAATAAATGTGAGGAATACCAGCAAAATATTTACCCACAGGACTGGCTTTGTGGTGAGCGTTTGGAATACTTCGGCTGCTATGTCCATATACCCAACAAATCGTTATTGGAGAGCTAAGGAAAATAGGACCATACTTCACCCTGTCCGTCTCCCTCGAAGGTAGTCTTCCCACCGCATTGGCGGTTTCCCTTCCGGCACGACGATCGTAGGGCGGAATTCTCCTCTGGCGTCGAAGGTAGCATCGAGGATCTTTACCCGACGAGGCGGGGAAACGCTCGTGTCCGTAAAGAAGAGGCCGGGGCGTGGCACGAGGGCGCAGAAGAGGCGCCACAGATCTGCAGGATCGTCGTCGAGGGACACTTCTCGTTTCGTGAGCTTTCGGCAGTAGGTTGCTTGGGTGTCGTCTTGCGGCTTTGGCTGCAGCGCTCCTGTGAGCCATTGCGGGGCAGTTGCAAGCAGCATCTCGGCTCCGCGCCGGAGGAGCGTTTCGGTAAGGGGGAGGTAGGGGGTTGGCCATCGGTCGGGGACAAACTGTTCCTGTGCGAGGATGGGGCCGTGGTCCATCTGTTCGTCCATCACGATGAGGCTCACGCCGAGTGCGTCAGGATCGTCGCTAAGGATGGCAGCCTGCACAGGGGCCGGCCCGCGCAGCTTCGGCAGGAGCGAAGGGTGAATGTTGATGAGGCCGTGCTCGGGCAGGTTGAGCACTGCCGAAGGCAAAATCGCTCCATAGGCAGCGACGACTCCGAAATCCCATTCTCCCTTTGCGCGGAGGGCAGCAATTGCCGCTTCGTCCCAC
>WFWM01000070.1 GCA_015491145.1 Patescibacteria group bacterium
CCTGCTTCCATTCGGATCACCACACTCGCCCGGGGGCTTTCTACCGGCACAGAAATCGAATATGCTGACCCTCACACGCTCAGCTACGCACTCCGCTTCCGCTTTCCCTTCCAGTCGATCGTCGACGCGGAGACGACTCTCCCACAGGGTGATGAGAAGGAGGTGAAAGAGGGGGAGTAGTTGATCCCCAACTCCTTGCGGGTTGGGCAGATGGATTAGTGAATTGCCGTAATGCGCACACGACAGTACGGTTGTCGGTGTCCTTTGTTGCGGAAACCTCCCGAATTCGATTTTGCACGGAAACGCATCACTGCCACTTTCGGCTTTCTCCCGATCTCTACCACCTCCCCTTCCACCTTCGCGCCTTCAACAAACGGGGTTCCCACCACCATATTTGCCCCATCATCCTTGAGGAGCACCTCGGTGAAAACAATAGAAGACCCGACCGTCACCCTATCTGACGGCTGCTCAATATCAATGAGATCCCCCACACCCACGTAGTATTGCTTACCCCCCGTTTGAATGACGGCATAGGCCATACGCACCCTCACCCTACCACACCGTCTACACCCAAGCAACCCCTTCGCCTTGCAACAACGGCCCCACACGTGCGTGCTACGGATGGCTCTTACCAGTTGACATTTGGGTTGTCGTCTCCTTCCCGCTCATCCCCAACTGCCACATCGTCAGGCCCTACCGGCCTTGGTTCCTCCTGTCCCTCTTCTCGGACTTCGTCGGGAGAAGGCGATGCATCAGGGGTGGGATCTTGGTTGACGGAAGGGTTAAAGGGATCACGAGGTCCTTGCCCCATACGAAAATGTGAAAGGCAAGTGAGTTACACACTGCTAAAAAGTATCGACAAGTCCATTGTGGCAAAAGGAACGGGAGGGGTCAACCCCCTACTCTTCTGCCGTGAGGGAGAGAGGCCGCTCCGCAACAGATACCGCCTCGTGGTGGGGGTGCTCTCCTGTAATCCGACTAATGTCTTTGTCAATCTTCATCCACTCCTTTGCTGAAGCGTTGTAGTGGTTCACCGCGGTTGCGAGCGTTACACCTACTTTGTGGTACGCAACCTCATACGCTTTCAAATGCCGCCGAAGTTTTTCTACATTCTTGAGCACCGTCTCGGTGTTCTTCTCTATTTCCCACGCGCGTAATCCATCGTAGATTGTTTGCAAATACGCGCTAAAGGTGGTGGGGGAAGCGACAATGACGCGCTGCTGCCTCGCATAGGAAAGGAGGGTTTCGGCCCCAACCGAGCCAGAGAGGAGATCGTAGTAGATAGCCTCCGAGGGAATGAACATAATAGCAAACGGCAGGGTTCCTTTTTGTGGTTGAATGTACTTTGCCGTTTCATTGATTCGCTGCTTCAGCGCTTCGTAGTGGGCCTTCAGTGCACGAGCGCGCTCTTCCTCGTCTTGCGCATCGAGCGCCCGCTGGAAATCGTCGAGAGAAAACTTTGCATCAACGGGAATCATACCCTCTTTCACGAAGATGACGGCATCGGCGACACAGCCGGGTGCAATTGGGTGCTGCAGTGCAAAGGTGTTGGGAGGGAGGATATTCTCGAGCACGAGCTGGAGTGACCGTTCCCCCAAGCTTCCCCGCAGCTTTTGGTTTGTCAGCACCCGTTCGAGGTTCTTGAGCGCCACCTGCACCTCCATCACCTGCGCCACACGCTCGTGGGTCGCTCCCGTCATCTCTGCTACTTCTTTCATCTGGCGCGTGAGTGCTTCCTGTGTGGATTGGATCGCTGCGTACGATTGCCGCATTTGTGATTCAAATGCGGAGAACATTGTGTGGGTATGCTCTTGCAGCGACCCCTGCAGTGCCGCAAGCATTGTCTTGAGGGATTGGAGTTCCTTCACTAAGGGGTCCTCTTCAGCGCTGCGGCGCTTTACAAAGAGCCACCACGCTCCTGCGCCGGCTATACCACCGACCACCAAGGCTGCCACAACGAGAAGTAGCATCTCCCACGTCATCCGCACGGGGAGTATACCACATCAACGTGCGCGTGGTTGTCGGGCTGGCTTCAGTACAAAGTAATATTTTGCCATCTCAATGATGGCGAGATTCGCCACGCCGAGCAGAATGAGGATCCCCACCATTCCCCCGGTGAGTGGCGTGAGTGACAGGAGTGTTCGGAGTGGCGGAAGGAGGAACGCCGCGAGAAGAAGGCCAGACGACACCGCGAGTGCCACGAGGAGGAAGCGATTGTTTGCCAGCGGGATTCGCCAAAGAGGCCTTCGCAGGCTCTTGAGAGAGAATGCAAAGAGGAGCGAATCAAGGGTGAGCGCAACGAAAATGATGGAACGGAGGTGCGCGAGGTCGAACCGCGCTTCAAGCAGGAAGAAATAGAGTGCAATGAGGAGCGCGCTTGTGGTAAACGGAATGAGGATGAGCATCCGCAGGAGCTGAGGAGTGAGCACGGTTCGGAGTTCCGGAGATTTTGGGGATTGCCGCATCACATCGTGCTCTTCTGGCTCAAAGGCATACGCAAAGCTCATCAACCCTTCCTCC
>WFWM01000071.1 GCA_015491145.1 Patescibacteria group bacterium
GCAGCCTCGATCAAGGCTATGGGTTCGTTTCTCGTAGCATCTCTTCCAGCGCTTGAAACTTTTCGTCAACTTCTTGCCTCGCTTGCTCAACACGCTGACGGGCTTGGTAGATCGAGAGGAGCGGAGGAAGAGCGATGAAAAGCGGGATGATAAGAAGGGCAATAAGAGCGAAGGCAATCCATCCCCGCCGTTGGGCTGGAGTGATTTCAGGAATGCGGTTGCCGTGGAGCGCCTTGAGTGATCGGTAGAGGTGGAAAATGCCAGCTGCGACGACGGCGCTGAGGAGAGGGGCGAGGAGCAGCCAGATGAAGTAGCCTCCGCTCGCGAAGCCTGTCGCCAAGCCTTCCGGGAGGGAGTAGGTATTAAGAGCAAGCACTGTCGTGAAAAGGAGGAATATGAGCCAGAGCGCCATAGCAAAGAGTACGCCGACAGCGAGGACGGAAAAAGCGAGAACAGTCAGCCTCCCAAGGACTCCTAGTGTATTCCCCTGCACATACGCCTTACTCATAAGTAGTGCGCGGATGCCGCGCTGATTGTCTTCAATGAGCGCGAATGGGGCGAACGCAAACCATGTGAGGAAAAGAATGCCCGGAATGAGGAAAAGGAGGAACCCGGCAAGGACGAGGGCCCCCTGCAGCGCAGTAATCCAACCAAGTGAGAAGAGAATGCGCACACCCTTTTTTACTGTGCTCCAGAAATGGAGCTGTCCCTTTGGAGTGGTGATGGCGTAGAGGAGTGCCCCAAGGCTCCAAATGTTCAGTAGGAACGAGAGAATCGCTGAGAGCAAGCCACTGAGAAAGAGTGCCACGATACCGATAACGGAACCGCTGACAAATGAGAAGAGAGCAAGGAGCAGGTAAAGCGCACCCTGCAGGAGGAGGAAGAAGAGGCTAAGGAGGATGAAGGTGCCGAGCCGTTCCCGCACAGTAGCGAACGCTGCCTTCACGAGGGAGAAGGCCCCCGGTAGAGAACCAGACTCCGTTCCCACACCCCCTCCTGAGAGGGAGAAGCCGGCGGCATTTGCTGCGTGCGCCGCATTTGCCTGTTCGATGGAGGCGAATGCAGCCTCCACATCAGCGCGTTGCCACCCGCGGCTCAAGAGTTCGGCGGTAACCATTTCCTTGGTCGCACCTTGGGCGAGACGCTGCTGGATGTAGGTAAGGAGTTCCGGCGTGATCGGCATAGGAAGTTTCGAGTTAGAGGGAGATAATAGGAGATATGAACTGGTGCAATGGTACCAAGTATTCGAAGGGAAGGAAAGAAAGGACAGAAAGGAAAGAAAGGACAGAAAGGAAAGAAAGGACAGAAAGGAAAGAAAGGACAGAAAGGACAGGAAGGGCCGGCGGGGGTTTGGTTGAAGAGGGAAGTCGTGGCAATATTACGTTTGCGGGCAGGTGGCGGAATTGGTAGACGCGCGTGGCTTAGGACCACGTGGATCACCGTGGGGGTTCGAGTCCCCCCCTGCCCACCGCAGCCCTCGGCAAGGCTCCGCCTTGCCGAGGGCTGCGGTGTGTGGCAGGAGGGACTCGAACTGAGCCCAAACCGAAGGTTTGGGGCTGGCGCGAAGCCGGGGCCGCAAGTTCTTAGCCGCAGCGGGCGCCGGAGGAAAAGGCATTCAACAGTGCATGCGGCTGTTCAGCAGAAGTGGCTCCGGCTATCAGAGGGTGGGCGTGGCAGGATTCGAACCTGCGGCCACGGAGGTATAAGCTCCGCGCTCTACCGCTGAGCTACACGCCCCCGTAGGGAGCACTCTACCACATTCTGCCTGCCTGCGTTGCCTTTCTTTCGTGCTCCCGCCTTCTTCTCACTCGTAGTGAATTTGCTCGAGCGCGGCAAATGCCCGTTCACGCAGGAGGGAGAATCGTTGGAGCGAAGGATCCTGAGCAACGATCGCCTTCGCCTCCTCCCGCGCCGCCTGCACGAGCTTGAGGTTCTTGAGCGCTTCCATACCAAGGTCGGAAAAGCCGCTCTGGCGCGTTCCGCTCAGATCGCCGGCTCCGCGGAGCGCGAGGTCTGCCTCCGCGAGGGCAAAGCCGTCAGTGGTGGTGGCGAAGACGGAAAGGCGCTTGCGGGTGGCAGGACCCCACGATTCAGCGAAGCAGTAGCAGTAGGCTTGATGGGAGGAACGGAGAATACGTCCGCGCAGCTGATGAAGTTGGGCGAGCCCGAAACGTTCCGCGCTCTCGATAATCATTACGGTAGCGTTAGGGACATTGACCCCAACCTCCACCACCGTTGTGGTGACGAGAATGTCGATATCGTGGTTGAGGAACGCCTGCATCACCTCTTCCCTCTCTTTTGCGCTCATTTTGCCGTGGAGAACGCCGATGCGCCACGCCGGGAAGACGGATTGCGCGAGATGCTTCGCCTCTTCCTCCACGGAACGGGCTTGCAGTGCGAGGGGGTTTTGCGCATCGGGCGTTGCGATGCGGGGACAAATCACATACACCTGCCTCCCTTCCTTGAGCTTCGCTTCCACTGCCTGGTACACGCGTGTGCGGTCTTGCGGTTTCACGATGGTGGTAATCGGTACCTTTCTTCCGGGAGGGAGCTCATCGAGGGTGGAAAGATCGAGGTCGCCGTAGAAGGTGAGGGCGAGCGTGCGGGGAATAGGGGTGGCGCTCATCGAAAGGAGGTGGGGCGCAATGGCGTCTTTCCGGGCGAGCGCCTTGCGTTGGGCGGTGCCGAAACGGTGCTGTTCGTCAATAATCACAAGCGCGAGTTCCGCAAACTGCACCTGCTTTTCAATGAGGGCGTGGGTACCCACCACGATAGCCACTGATCCATCCCGGATCCACTGCAGCAGCTGCCGCTTGCTCACCCGTGTCGGTTTCGTGGGATTTGTCTTGGAAGGAAAGACTGCGGCCCCCCCGGAAGTGAGGAGCCCGATGCGGATGGGCAGGTGGTGGAAGAGTGAGGAGAGCTCTGCAAACTGCTGGCGCGCGAGCAGCTCCGTGGGGGCCATATAGGCAGCCTGCAGGGGGGCGTAGCGGTTTGCAGAGCGCGGAGAGGTGACGACGGCAAAGAGTGCGGCGGCGGCAACTGCCGTTTTGCCGCTTCCCACATCCCCCTCAAGGAGGCGGAGCATCGGGCGGGGGCGTTTGAGGTCGGTGAGAATCTCCCGAGCTGCCCGCCACTGCGCTTTCGTGGGGGTAAACGGGAAGCGTTCCCGCATAAAGGTAGCCACCTTCTGCCAGTCTGCATTGATTTGGATGCTCCGCTTTGCTTCGTACTGGTGCCGTTCATAGGCGTGGGCTACCTGCAGGACAAATACCTCCTCAAAGGCAAACCGTTTCCTCGCTGCCTGTGCCTGCTTTTCGTTGATAGGCTGATGGATCCAGCGGAGCGCGCAGGCGAGGTCCGGCAGGTGGTAGCACGTGCGCACCTTCTCTGGAATAGGATCGACGAGTGCTGCAGCGGTGAGGCGGGCGAGCACGCTTCGGATTGCTGCCCGGAACCACAAGGAGCTCACCCCCTTCGTCTCCGGATAGATGGCGAGGTAGCCGTGGGTTGCCACATCTTGGGACGCGAAGAGCGAATGGTGCACCTCTTCAGGGGCGATGGTGGTAGGTTCCACATCCGGGTTTGCGAGGTAGCGGCGCTTTCCCCTGCCGTACACGATGCCGGCGAGCTTCACGACGGTTCCCTCTTTTAGCATTTTTGCCATATACGGTTGATGGAACCAACGAACGAGGAGGGTTCCCGAACCATCGGCTACGACAGCCTCGGCAACTGGCTTTTTTGTTCGAAATGTTTTGCCTGTTTTCAGGGATTGGATGACGCCGAATACCACCACCTCTTCCCGATCACCTATCTCGTTGATGCGCTTGAGCATCGAGAGGTTTTCGTAGCGGGAGGGGAAGTGGTAGAGTAGGTCGCGGACCGTCTGCAAACCGAGCCGCTTGAGGCCGGCGCGCACCTTTGGTCGCAAGCGGAATGCGCGCTCGAGGGGGGTAGCGAGGGAGAGTGCCGTTTGCCTCGTGGGGGCGGTGGAGACCTCTGACTGCGAGAGACGGTCTGCCATCCCGCCTATGATATATGAGCGAGATAAGGAAGCGAACCGGCGTGGCCAATCTCTCGGCGAAGGGAGCTCCGCACTACTCTTCTCTTGGCTTGACGACCAGCGTTCCCACCATTCCAAGTTGGCGATGGTTGCTGACTGAGCAGTAGTACTCGAACGAGCCGATTTTGTTTGCAACAAAGGTTATTTCGGCCTGCTCTCCTGTGGAGATGGTTGGCGTTCGAACGCCAAATGCTTCGAGCACGAGGTTGTGTACCCCCTCTCGATTGATGAGCACGATACGCACCCGATCCCCTTTTGTCACCTCTATCCGATTCGGGCGGAAGAAGAAGTTACCCGCTTCCACCCGGATAGTGACCGTTTCCGGCGCCTCTGATGCTAGTCCTCGGGCCTGGGTCATCTCTTCAGATGGGAGGGGTGCGGTAGATTGCTGTGTATTGGCAGCTGGAGCGCCTCCTGTGCTTTGCGGAGGAGAGCCTTCCCTCGTTGTGAATAACCGAGGGAGCAAGAAGAGCGCAACCACCCCAACACCGATAAGCGCAATAAGGAGGGTCATTTGGCGTTTCTGTTTCATAAGATGAGGAAGGGTTACGAGCAGTGCGGTTGCTAAGGAGGAAGCGGCTAATGATGATCGTACGGTAGCATAGCAGGAGGAGGTGCCGATGGGTAGAGTGGGGACGCAGGGTGTGGTACAGTAGCATTCGCAAGGAGGGGTGGCTGAGCTGGTCGAAAGCGCCTCACTGCTAATGAGGTAGGGGGCCCAAAGCCCCCTCGAGGGTTCGAATCCCTCCCCCTCCGCCGCAGGAAAAGCTTCGAGCTCGGTAAGTCCTGAAAAGGGGATATTTCTTCCTGCTAGCCGGCGAGCGTGAGGGCGCGGATGCGCCGGAATCCAGCACGCACGAGTGCGCGGCGGCATTCTCTCAGGGTGGCCCCTGTGGTGACGACATCATCGATGAGGAGAATGGTCGGTGGGGGCGCGGGGCACCGCATCCGCGCTTGGAACGCTCCTTGCACATTCGCGATCCGAAGCGTGTGGTCGCGAAGGTGAGACTGCTGGAGCGTATGGCGGGTTTTGAGAAGGAGCGAGGAGCAGAGGGAGAAAGACGGAGTGAGCTGCGGGTCAATATCCCAAAGGGCGACGAGGAACCAGAATGCGAGCCGTGTAGACTGGTTAAAGCCTCGTTCCCGTTTGCGGGCTGGCGAAAGGGGCACCGGCACAATCCAAATGGGCTTCGGGAAGCGGCGGAGGCGATCCCACTGCCGCCGGGCGAGGATCCATCCGCCCTGCACGGCGGCTTCCCACGAGGCGCCAAACTTGAGCGCATGGACGAGCCGGCGCACCGATGGGTTTCCAAAGGGGAGCGTAGGAAACACCCATTGGGCCGGAGCGGATGCAAGTGGGAGTGTTGTAAAGCCGGAAGCAGGCGTCAGGGTCCCCAGTGGTTCCCTCCACGGGAACACCACTTCGAGCAATGTATCTCCCTGCTGTGCGATGTGTGCCCACCGTTTGATGGGGAGGGAGCGGCCGAGGAACCGTGCTACACTGGAGGCAAGCATAGTGCCAGTATACGTGTTTGCTGTATTGAAGGCATAGATGCATTGGTATGGGTTTCCTTGACACACTGAAGCAGGTGGTGGCTTCCTTCGGGAGTGGAGGGAAGGGAGGGAGGGGGGTCGGCATCGACATTGGCTCATCCTCCATCAAGATGGTGCAGCTCCGGCGGGCGGAGGGTGCAGCGATACTCGAGACCTATGGAGAGCTTGCGCTTGGCGTGTACGGTGAGACTGATATTGGCCGAGCAGTGCAACTTCCCCCGGAAAAGCTCGCCGAAGCGCTCCGGGATCTCCAGCAGGAGGCCGGAGTGAGCGTTGCCACCTGCGGCGTTGGTATCCCTTATCGGGCAAGTATGGTGAGCATCATCCAACTTCCCGATGTGGGGGCGGCTCAGCTTGCGAAGATGATTCCTATTGAGGCGCGCAAGTATGTGCCTGTGCCTATCAAAGAAGTGCAGCTCGACTGGTTCCTCATCCCGGAGGAGGAGAGTCGCCTCCTCGAAGTCGGCAACGAAACATCGCCGCCTGATCCTGAGCAGGGGAACACGCAGGCAAAAGTCGATGTGCTCCTTGCCGCAATCTACCGGAGGACCTTGGAAGCGTACCATCAGGCAGTGACGATGGCGCGTTTCCGGCCTCGTTTCTACGAGATTGAAGCGTTTAGCGCGATGCGGAGCCTGAGCGAGGTGCACAAAGCCCCATATGCGATTGTGGATTTCGGTGCAGCCTCCACGAAGTTCTACGCCATTGAGCTCGGTCTCGTGCGTGCGTCCCATATGGTGCCGCGGGGAGGGCAGGACATTACGCTTGCCATTTCTCGCTCACTCGGGGTGAGCGTGAGCAAGGCAGAAGAACTCAAACGCTCAATCGGGTTGGTGGGAGATGGGGCGAACGGCAAGGCGGTCGCGTCAGCGGCGCGAACGGTACTCGACAGCATCCTTGGGGAAGTGAAGCACGCCATCGTCTCCTACCAAAAGCGGTACCAGCGGGCGTTGGAGTATGTCGTGATTATGGGAGGGGGAGCGCAGCTTGCGGGTTTGGAATCAATTGCGCTTCAAGAATGGGGAATGAGCGTGCGGCGCGCAGATCCATTTGCAAAAGTGCGTGCTCCCGCATTCCTCAACCCAGTGCTCCGTGAGGTGGGCCCGGAGTTTGCAGTTGCCACTGGACTCGCGCTTCGATTAGTAGCGCAGGAGGGGTAGGGCGTACGTTAGTTATCGTTGTTATCCCCACGGGATACACTATTTCGTGTGGTCGAGATGCTATACTGCAGACGCACAGAGCCTCTTTTCTATGGAGCCGCAGTTTCAGACTTCTTTCATTCCAAAACAGCATCTAGCAAAGCAGCTCGGCACTTCCTCTCCGCGACGTCGTCTCTACTTTGGCGGTATTGGGACGCTCATTGCCTCAACCATCTTCTTCCTCACGCTCATTGGAGCGGGCGTCCTGTTTGTGCTTGAAGCGACGGCGCAACGGCGGCTGGAGGAGGCGCTTGCTACCCTTCGAAAGAACCAGCAACTCTTTGAGATCGACGCATTGAGCGAATTGATCCGGCTCCACGACCGATACCAAGTGGCTTCAGAACTGCTCACGCAGCACATTGCACCTTCTCTCCTCTTCAAACCGCTTGCGGAACGGACACTCCCCACCGTGCAGTACACTTCGTTTTCCTTTGAGACGGATGGATCTACGGTGACCCTCACCATGGACGCGAGAGCGCGAGATTTCGCCTCGGTAGCGTTGCAGTCTGAGGCGTTCGCTCCTCGGGTGGGGGGGCCGACCCTTTTCTACAACCCTCTCGTGAGCAATGTGAAGGAGAACCCAGATGGGAGCGTATCCTTCACACTCATGGTGCAAATGGATCGTGCAGCAATTGCTTACCGCGAGCGGGCGATGCGAGAAGGTGCCACTTCTGACTCAACAGGAGGCTTGCTTGAAGGATCGGGGAGCGATAATCAGCAAGGAGATGGAACGGGGGGAGGGTCGTTTGAGGAACTCGATAAACTCCTGGACTAACAAGGACTCCTATGGGCGCGCTGCTTCTTTCTCTCGCAATGCTCGTGGCATCGGTGGGTATTTTCCTTGGGTACATCGAAGGGGCATACGCCCGATGGCAGGCGAAAGAAGCGCAGTATGAGCGTATTGCTGAGACGAATCGCAACTACCTTCAGTTTGATCAGAGATTTAGTGACCTGCTCGCGCAACGCAATGCGTTGCAGGAGGACACCGCCCGGCTACGGAAGCTGTTGCCAGATCACGTTGATATGATTCGGCTCATTCTCGACATTGAAGCTATTGCTGAGCGTCACGAAGGGGTGCAGGTTGGGGATTTCCAGTTTTCCAACGACGCCTCGTCTCGGCGAGGAGAGGAGGATACGCAAGTCTCTTCGACTGGGCGGTATGGGACCGCACGCATCTCCTTCTCAGCGAAAGCGTCGTATGAGGATGGCCTTGCGTTCCTCCGCGATCTTGAACGGAGCCTCCGGCTCCTCGATGTGCGGCGTATTACCATTAAGCCTGCCGACTCGACCAATGGGTTGAGCGTGTTCACGTTTGAAGCGACCACCTATTGGCTTCCTTGAGTAATGCTGCGGCTATGCGGTCTTCCCAGCAATCGTTGATTCTCGCTCTCGGTATCCTTATCACTCTTGGCATCTTAGGGTGGCGAATGCTACAGCCGCCTGCTCCTGTGGTATTGGAAGAGGATGCGGATGTGGTGCAGTTCAGCAACCGCATCACGCAGGCGGTGGCCCGCATCGAGCGGATTGATCTGTCGCAAGTGGCCGCTTCGATTCAAAATGATCCCTCATACCAAACGCTCGTGGATTTCAGCAAACCGCTCCCAATCATTCCGCCGGGGAGGGAGAATCCGTTTGCTCCATTCGAGGAGGCTCCACTCGCTCCGGCAGAGGCGTTGACGCTGTAGGAGGGAACGGTCGGGGATTTGCTATTTTGCTATACTGAAGCGCAATGGAGGATATTCTACACCTGCTTGCCGCGAAAGGCTTCATTCGGGAAGAAGACATTCCGCTCATCCTCGCTGAGGTTGACGCTCGGGGCGAAACGCTCGAGCGGGTGCTCGAGCGCCACGGCATTGCACGGGAGACGCTTCTACAACTAAAGGAGGAGCACTACAACGTGCCTCGCAAGGAACTACCGCAGGAGCTTTCGATTCCCTACGAGGTGCTCCAGTACATTCCTGAAGAATCAGCGCTCCACTACCGCATTGTGCCGCTCGGCATTGTCGATGGAGTGTTGGAGGTGGGCGTAGTTGATCCTGACAACATTGAGGCGATGAATGCAATTAATTTCATCGCAACGCGCGTTAACCTCCCCTACAAGGTGTACCTCATTTCGGAGGAAGACTTTCAGCGGGTACTCCAGCTCTATCGAGGATTGCCCGGCACGGTAGGAGAGGCGCTCTCTGAGCTGGAGAGTGAGATGGCAACCTCGGCGCAGCAGCAGAAGGCGAAGAAACAGGAAAAGGAGGGGGCTACCTTCATTAAAGAGGAGGCGCCTGTCACGAAAATTGTTGCCACTCTCATTCAAGATGCGGTAGAAGGGGGAGCGTCAGACATCCACATCGAAAACACGGGGGAAAAAGTTCGGGTGCGGTTCCGCGTCGATGGTGTGCTCCGCACCTCCATCGTGCTGCCCGTCAATGTCCATGCGGCAATTGTGGCAAGGATCAAGGTGCTCGCTTCCCTTCGGCTCGATGAGAAGCGGAAGCCGCAAGATGGTCGGTTTTCCGCCACTGTGAACAAACGAAAAATCGACTTTCGTGTCTCCACCTTTCCCACCGTCTATGGAGAGAAGGTGGTGATGCGTATCCTCGATAGAGAGAGTGCGAGCGTGTCGCTCGAGAAGTTGGGGATGTTTGACGATCACCTTGCAATGGTCAAACGCGCCATACGCCTCCCCTACGGGATGGTGCTCATCACCGGCCCTACCGGTTCGGGAAAGTCCACCACGCTTCAGGCGATGCTGTGGCAGGTGGATAGGGAGACGAAGAATGTGGTTTCGCTGGAGGATCCTGTGGAGTACCGCATTGAGGGGGTGAGCCAGTCGCAGGTGCGCCCCGAGATTGGATACACTTTTGCCAACGGACTCCGGTCGATTCTCCGGCAGGACCCCGATATCATAATGGTCGGCGAGATTCGCGATAAGGAAACAGCGCAGCTTGCCGTGCAGGCAGCGCTCACCGGCCACCTCGTTTTTTCCACCCTCCACACGAATACTGCTCTCGGCGCAATTCCACGCCTCATCGATATGGGGGTAGATCCTTACCTCATCGCACCCACGCTTCGGCTCCTCGTGGGCCAACGCCTCGTGCGTCGTATTTGCGAGGGGAGTGGGGAGCCGGTGCCGGTGGAAGGCGCATTGAAGGCAATGTTTGAGAAGCAGTTTGCTGATATGCCGGAGGAGTATCGAGCCAAAATTCCATGGGCTGACACCATCTTGCGCAATAAGCCGACCGACACCTGTCCTTCCGGAACGCGGGGCCGGATTGGTGTGTTTGAGATGGTGGAAATTGATAAAGACTTGGAAGAACTCATCCTCAAGCAGGCGGACGAACTCACGCTCTACCAAGGAGCTCGTCGGAAAGGATTCCGCACCATGAAGGAAGACGCTATCTTTAAGGCGTTCCAGCATATTATTCCCTTTGAGGAGGTCAATACCCTCGAAGCCTCGCTCGAGGCATCGTGAGGCGGGGGTGTGCTACTATGGAGAGGTATGGTGCCGTTACCATTCCAGCGGGTGATGCTTGTCGATGACGACGCCTTCATTCTCGATATGTATCGAACGAAATTTACGAGCGAGGGAGCGGAAGTTGCCTGCTACACCAGCACGCGGAAGGCACTTCGCGCCCTTCAGGAACACCGCGAGCAACCCGATGTTGCGCTCGTTGATATGGTGATGCCTGAGATGGATGGGGTGGCGTTTGTGCGGGCAGTTCGAGCGCTACCGGAGGGAGATCGTATCGTGCTCATTATGCTCACGAACCAAGGGCAGGACACCGATCGACAGGCAGCGGAAGAAGCAGGTGTTGACGGGTTTCTCGTCAAGGCAAACCTCACTCCTTCTCAGGTGGTGACGAGCGTGTGTGAAATTGTGCGTGAGAAAAAAGCGGGAACTGCTTGATGGCTTGACTGGGGACGGATGGGAGAAGGGGTGTGGTAGCATACGCGATAACGGTTGAGATGCTGTTCCTATGGCACGGGATCCCCTCATCCCTTCTCCTCCAAAACCGCCTAGCCACGCAGAGGCGGCGGTGCTTCGACGTCTCAATACGCTCCTCGATGTAGTGGTCCGTGAGGGGGCTTCGGATCTCCACCTCTCCGTAGGGCGCCACCCAATTGTGCGGGTGGACGGAACGCTCATTCCTTTGATGAAGCATGAGGTGCTGACCTCGGAGGATACGGCGGCATTTGCACGGGCAATGATGGTGCCCGAGCAGGAAAAGCGTCTTGCGGAAGGGAAGGATGTCGATTTCGCTTACCACCACACAGACGGGAGTCGATTCCGCGTCAATGCATCTATCGTCCAAGGGTCGGTGACGCTCGCCTTACGCTACATTCCTTCCAAGATACCCACGCTCGCGGAGCTCAACCTTCCTTCTGTGTTGGAGACCTTCACGCAAAAACGGCAAGGTTTCTTCCTCGTCGTGGGCCCCGTGGGGCAGGGGAAGTCCACCACGCTCGCTGCAATGATCAACATCATCAATGAGCGAGAGGCGCGACACATTGTGACGATAGAGGAACCGGTTGAGTACCTCTACCCAAAGGGTAAGGCGTTGATTCACCAGCGCGAGGTGGGGATTGATACCTCCTCCTTCCGCGATGCGCTCGTTTCCGCGTTTCGGCAGGATGTGAACGTCATTCTCGTAGGGGAAATGCGCGATACCGAGACGGTCGCAACGGCGGTGACAGCGGCTGAGACGGGCCACCTCGTCTTCTCGACACTCCACACGAACAATGC
>WFWM01000072.1 GCA_015491145.1 Patescibacteria group bacterium
CGCACTCTCCATTCCGGAAAATTGTCCCGAGTTGATGAGGATGCCCTCCCCTTCAAACGGGAGCGCACCGCCACGCCCCTCCTCTGCGTTCCCGATCGGTTGCACAACTTGCCGAACCGGAAGATGGTGCCGTTGGGCAAATTCCCAGTCACGGTGGTCGTGCGCTGGCACCCCCATCACAACCCCCGTCCCATAGTGTGCGAGCACGTAATCGGCAACAAAGAGAGGGAGTAGCTCCCCAGTGAGTGGATGGCGTGCTGCTACTCCCTCCAGACGCACTCCCGTTTTTTCCCTCCCTTCGGCGGTTCGCTCAAAATCCTTGAGCTTCAAGGCCTTATCCCGATACACGGCGACCTCCTCCCGATTCGCAACTTTCTCGAGCAGTCGGGAGAGGAGCTCGTGCTCTGGAGCGAGCACGAGGAAGGTGGCTCCAAAGAGTGTGTCAGCTCGCGTCGTGAACACCTCAAGCGTGCCAATCGTCTCGGCCCCATCTCCCGCAACAAGGGGAAAGGGAAGGATAGAGCCCTTCGAGGGACCAATCCAATTGCGTTGCCCCGCCTTTGCTCGTTCAATGTAGTCAACCGAATCGAGATCATCGTAGAGACGTTGCGCATACGCCGTAATGCGTAGCATCCACTGCTCTCGTTCCCGCTTCTCCACCGGAGCTCCGCAACGCTCGCACTTCCCGTCAATTACCTCCTCGTTGGCAAGCCCTATCCGGCATTGCGGGCACCAATTGATCCAGCTGCGCGCTTTGTAGGCGAGGCCGTGTTTGTAGAGTTGGATGAAAATCCACTGCGTCCAGCGGTAGTAGGCGGGGTCTGCAGTATTAATCTCGCGGCTCCAATCAAACGATAAGCCAAGCGAGGTGAGTTGGCGGCGAAAATTCGCAATGTTCTCCTCTGTGATCTCGTGCGGCGGACGGCCGGTTTTGATGGCGTAGTTTTCCGTTGGCAAACCGAAAGAATCCCATCCCATCGGGTAGAGGACGTTGTACCCTTCCCTCCTGCGTTTGCGTGCGATAACATCCATTGCCGTGTACGAACGAACATGGCCGACATGGAGCCCGGCACCGGAAGGGTAAGGAAACTCAACGAGGAGGTAGCACTTCTTCCGCGTCGTATCTTCCCTTGCCTCAAAGAGTCGTTCTGCAGCCCATCGTTCTTGCCACTTCTTCTCAATGTGGTGTGGTTGGTAGGACTGCTCCATACGAGAGGTAGGGTGCCACTTTTCCCATTCCAATGCAATAGGATAAATAGACGAAAAGAAAGAGTTCTACCCCTTCCTCTGTACAGGAGCAATCCGAAATAGCATTACATCCTGATCCTGCACGATGTAGTCCTTACCTTCAAGACGAATCCACCCACGCTCCCGGGCAATGGCGTAGGATCCTGCGGTTAAAAGTTGCGACGCAGGAATGACCTCAGCCCGGATGAAGGCATCTCGAAAATCCGAATGGATTGCTGCTCCTGCCTCCGGTGCGGTCACACCTCGCCGCACGCTCCATGCCCGTGTCTCCTTCTCCCCTGTGGTGTAGAATGTAATGAGGTCGAGCGTCTCATACGCGGCTCGAATTAGAGACTGCAACCCGTCTTCTAACACCCCGAATTCTCGACGGAGCACAATTTGCTCCTCAGGAGGGAGATCAGCGAGCTCCGCTTCAAAAGCGGCATCCACCACAACCCACCGGACCCCCTCCTGAAGCAGGAAGTCTTCCAGCCTCCTCCAGCGGGGATCTTGCCGATGCTCATGGAGATTGATGCCATGCACCGATGCATTGAGCGCAAAGAGCATTGGCTTGAGTGTGAGTAGATTTGCCTCCCGCAGGAGGCGTCTTTCCTCGACACTCATCTCCACCTTCGAAGCTCGCTTGCCTGAAAGCAGCGCCTGCTCTACGCGTTTGTATATCGCATGCTTCTCTTTCGTCTCCTTCTCTCCCCCCTTCAACGCACGCTCAAGCGCGGAAAGTCGCTTCTGCACGGTGACAAGATCGGCGAGAATGAGCTCGTAGAGAATCGTCTCTATGTCACGAACCGGATCTACATCCCCTTCAATATGGGCAACGGATCCGCCCTCAAAAATGCGAACCATATGCACAATCGCATCCACCTCGCGGATGTGGGCGAGAAACTGATTTCCTAGCCCTTCCCCATGGGAGGCACCACGAACCAATCCGGCAATGTCCACGAACTCTACCGCTGCCGGAACAACCGATTGAGAACGAGAGAGTTCGGCAAGACGGTGTAGGGTGTCGTCGGGCACCCCCACCACCCCCACCGCCGGATCAATGGTGCAGAAGGGGTAGTTTTCCGCAGGAACCCCCTTTCTCGTGAGCGCGTTGAAGAGCGTCGATTTGCCAACATTCGGTAATCCCACGATTCCGAGCGAGACTCCCATACCAGAAGCTTCCACAAGCACGCGCGAGACAGGAGAGGCTGGGCAACCCCTACCGCCCCGCTCGCCCGAGCGATCGCACCCTTGCAACCCACTGTTGCCGACGCTCTTTGCCGACCCGTTCAGCAGGGCCAAACGTAGTTACCCGCACCTGCATCCCAGCAAAACCGAGGATGCCTCGCGCTATCTCGTTCGTGAAGTCACCGTACTTCCACCTAGCCAAAAAGGGCGCGTGGCTCCCGCACACGATAATGACCCGCGCGGTCTTGCCTGCAAGCCGCTGGATGAGCCTTCCGCTCGGTTTTTCAAAGTTAAACGCAAACCCAGGAAGCCACGCGCGATCGAAAAAGCCCTTGAGAATCGCTGGCATCGTGTGCCACCAATTTGGGTACACCACAACGAGATGGTCTGCCCAACGAATCGTTGCCTGCGCCTCCTGAAGGTCCGGCTCCAGCTCCTGAATCACCTTGTATCCATGCCACAGCACTGGATCAAATTGCATCTCCCCCAAAAAGAGACGACGAACCGAATGCCCCGCCTCCTCTGCCGCCTTAGCATAGGTTTCCGCGAGAAACCCCGAGAAGGAGTCACGATCAGGGTGACCCAGCAAGACTACGATGCGTTTTCCTGAAGCTGCCATAGCCCTCAGGAAGTCGTCCCCGCCGTCTCCTGAAGCACCTCCTCCTTCGACCCCTCGGTTGCATTATGCCGCGGGGGAGGAGTGTCACCTCCCTCCATCACCACCAGCTTTTCCACGAGACGAAGGAAGAACACCATAAAGACAAGGAAGAGGAGGTAGTAGATAACCAACAACATCAGCGGTATTTCATCCAGCCCAAGAGTACGGAGCGTGAAGACGAGGTAGAGGGTGTACCACGACCCAACGGCAATTGCCGGCCCCACACTCATCGGCATCACGTGCCAATCCATCAGAAGGGCATTGGTGAGGATGACCGCGAGAACAATCCACATCATCCAATACGTCCCCCCTGTGAAGTCGGACCAGACGCCATTTCGGTACGCTACGATTGATTGCACGAAGAGGCTCGCGAATATGAGGAGGAAGGCAATGCGGAGCACTGTGTACACGATATGGAGGAAACTCCGCTCGGTTGCATCAATCACGCCGTCGCGCTTCGCCTTGAAGTAGAAGATGACCGCAAATGTAGAAGATCCGACGGCAAGGCCCATACCAATTTGGAGCAGCACCGCAAAAAAGAGAGAGGTGGAAAGGGAAACAGCATCCATACAACGCGGCTAGGATTTCGTGCTCCTATGCCCTTCCTCAGAGGTAGCAACCGCTTGCACCGCCTGCGTGAGCTCTGTTCGGTACTTTTGCATTACACTCGCCATTGCAGTGAATTGATCGACCCCGCTGTCCATTTTTGCCTTTGCTTCGGTGGCAATTTTCTCAAAGAGATCAGGGTGTCGCTCAATGAGTTGGAAAATGAGGTTCCGCTCCCGTTCCGGCAGATGCTGCAGCTGGCGAGCGAGCAAACGCTTCGTGAGAGAAGACTTGGCTTTCTGGGCAATCCGTTTCAGCATACCAAAATGGCTACGACACACGGGCCCCCGCATTGTACGGTTCCGACATCTCCTCTGCAAGCGACGGTACCTCCTGCTCTCCTGCAAGAGCGAGACGCTCCCTTTCCTCTCGACGTGCTCGGACGGCACTTCGAACTGCGCGCACCAGTGCCCTGCCGCTCGTGTAGAGTGCAAAGGCAAACACTATGGTGAGCGCGAGGCGCAGGAGCGTCAACGTCGTGGGAGTATCATCTGCCAGACGTGTGGCAGCGTAGGCAGCGAGGGAAAAGCCGAGAAAAGAGAATACCACATCGGCAAGAGCAATTTTCCAAGGGCCACGCTCCTCAAACAGCGCTGCCGAGAGTATGAGGGCGCCGGAAAAAAAGATCACGAGGATAGGGGTCAGGGGTTCGAGAAAGTGAGGAAACCACGGGAGCGGCAGAATCATCAATACGGCTGCAATCACAAAGAGTACCCGCATCAGATCTATGTGGCTCGCCTCTTCTGCGTGCACGAGAGGCGAGACATCGGTGTCTGTGCGGGAGACAGGATGCATAGGGCAATAGTAGCACACCGTGGTGCGATACGCACTCCTCATCCTAGCAAGATGTGGAGCGTGTTGCCTCGCACACACACGATGCCCCCTTCTTCCCCTATGGAAAAGCGCTGCTGCGAGCCATCTTCCCGCACAAGGAGAATGGAGCGCTGAGGAAGGAGCGGTGCGGCGTAAGGTGTGTGGTGGGGGAGGATGGTGATTGCTCCTTCCTCCGTCCAGAGTGTGACCTTCCGCGCCTTCCCTGAGAAGATTTGCTCATTTGGGTCCGCAAGGAAAACGGAGAACACTGCCGTTGGAGCCATACTACAATGTGGTAGAAACCCAACCGCCTGCTCACTTCTCTTGCTCCAGCGCCTGCTCAACATCACGGATTGACCCTTTCATATAGAAGACCTCCTCCGGCACATGGTCGTACCGACCTTCGAGGATTGCCTTGAACGATGCAACGGTTTCCTCCCGAGAGACGTACACCCCCGGGACTCCCGTGAAGGTCTCTCCCACGAAGAACGGCTGCGAGAGGAAGCGCTGGATTTTCCGCGCGCGATCGACAATACGCTTATCCTCATCAGAGAGCTCCTCAGTCCCAAGGATGGCAATGATGTCCTGTAACTCCTTGTAGCGCTGGAGCACCTGTTTCACCCCGTTGGCCACCTCGTAGTGTTCCTCCCCCACCACCTCCGGATCGAGGGCGGTAGAGCTAGACTCGAGAGGATCGACAGCGGGGTAAATCGCAAGGGCAGCGAGCTGGCGCGAAAGTACCACGGTAGCATCGAGGTGGGAGAAAGTGGTTGCCGGTGCGGGATCTGTGAGGTCGTCAGCTGGCACATACACTGCCTGCACGGAAGTGATGGAACCCCTTTGGGTTGAGGTAATGCGCTCCTGCAGGCGTCCCATCTCCTCCGCAAGCGTCGGTTGGTAGCCCACCGCGCTCGGCACCCGTCCCAGCAGCGTAGAAACCTCTGATCCCGCTTGGGTGAAGCGAAACACATTATCCATAAAGAAGAGCACGTCCTTTCCCATCGTGTCTCGGAAGTACTCCGCGAGCGTCAAGCCGGTGAGTGCGACCCGGGCACGCGCTCCTGGCACCTCGTTCATTTGCCCAAACACCAGCACGGTCTTATCCAACACTCCCGATTCCCGCATCTCATGGTAGAGGTTGTTCCCTTCCCGAACCCGCTCTCCCACGCCCGCAAAGACGGAGTAGCCCCCATGCTCAGCGGCAATGTTGCGGATCAGCTCTTGAATGAGCACCGTCTTCCCTACCCCGGCACCACCAAAGAGCCCCACCTTGCCTCCCTTGAGGAAGGGAACGAGGAGGTCAATGACCTTGATGCCGGTTTCAAACACTTCCGCCTTCGTCGATTGCCGTGCGAACGCTGGCGGATCACGATGGATCGGCCAACGCTCCGCTGTAGCAGGTTCACCCTTCCCGTCAATTGGTGTTCCAATGACATCGAACATTCTCCCGAGCACCGCTTCCCCTACCGGCACACGGACCGGCCCATCGAGCACCCGAACCTCCTCACCCCGACGCAAACCATCAGTGGAGGAGAGCGCAATTGTCCGCACCCGTCGTGCTCCAATGTGCTGCACAACCTCCAACACGATGGGCTTGTCTGCCTCCAGCGCACGTCTCCCCTCTACCGCCAGCGCATAGGTAATAGGAGGCAGCGGCACCTCTTCCGGAAACACCACATCCACCACGGTTCCAATAACTTGTGCGATAGTGCCTTTATGCTCTGCCATAGGCAATCAATTACTGCATCGCCTCAATACTACCAACAATCTCCGAAATCTCACGGGTAATAGCTGCCTGCCTCGCTTTGTTGAACGAGAGCGTGAGCTCAGCGACCAATTCTTTGCCGCGATCCGTGGCATTCTTCATCGCAACCATCCGAGCCGCTTGCTCACTCGCCGCGCTTTCCGCTACCGCATGGGCGAGCAGGGCAGTCACCGAAATAGGCACGAGGGAAGCGGCAACTTCTGCAGCAGATGGAGCGAACGTGAATGCGCCCCCCGAGAACGCTGGCTCTTGCGCGGCCCCTTTGAAGACCTCCATCCCCTCCTCC
>WFWM01000073.1 GCA_015491145.1 Patescibacteria group bacterium
CGCCGTGGCGCTCTCCATTCCTCGGCTTGGCGGGTGTTCCATCGCATATTCCCTTGTGCGATAACATATCATACCACACCTCTCTTGAAAGGCTCCTCTTTGTTGATTTTTAAGGTTCTCGCTCACTTGCGCCCCTGAAGTTCCTGCGGCACGATACCTTTCGATGGGTCGAGGCGATGGGGGAGTAGCGAGAACCTTCGTGGCAATGGAAGTGCCACCTTCGCTACGCAAGCCGCTTGAGCGCATTCGGGATCGGTATGGAAAGTTGCCGTACCTCCGTTGGACGCTCGTGCGCGACTGGCATACCACGCTCCTTTTCATTGGAGCAACGCCGCGATCTCATCTGACGGAAATAGAGGCGGCACTTGCCCCTCTCGCCCGGATGTTTGCCCCCATTCCCCTGACGGTGGAAAGAATCGGATACGCGCCGCCTCAACGACCGGCTTCAATGGTGTGGGCGTACCTGTCGTTCTCCCCAGTGCTCGAGCGTCTTGCCCGATCAGTGACGGAAGCAGTCCGCCCATTGGTTGCCCCGGAAGACAGTAGGGCAGGCACCTTACCGCTGCCCCACATCACCCTCGCACGTTTCCGTGATCGGCGACCCGTGCCGCCGCATCAGCGCATTGTGTTCCGTGCGGGAGAGGTGGTGGAGACCGAGCACCTCTTTTCCCGAATGGTGCTCTACGAGAGCTGCCGGATGGGAAATGGGCGCGGGACGACCTACCGACAGGTTGCCACTTGGAAGCTAACGGGAAACTGAAGGGAGTATGGCAGGAGGAAACGAGAAGGGGGAAGGGGAGCACGGCGCTCTGCAACAGCGCAAACCGGTTGCGGTGTTCGATGTAGACGGCACCCTCTTCCGTTCCTCTCTCTTCATTGAAATCGTAGAGGCGCTCCTGCAGGAAGGACTTTTCCCCCCTGAGACTCGTGCGATGTACGCCGAGGAGGAACGGCGATGGCAGGAGCGGCAGGGTTCCTACGAAGCCTACCTCAATATGATGATTGCCGCCTTTATGCGCTCCATTGCCGGCGTTCGGTTTGACGATTTCGCGCGTATCGCCGAGGCGGTCGTGCAGCGCAACCAGCATCGACTCTACACCTACACGCGGGATCTCGTCGCCTCCCTGAAGGAGGAAGGGTACTTCCTCCTTGCCATTTCGCAAAGCCCGAAGGTGGTGTTGGAAAAGTTCTGCAAGGGCATCGGCTTTGACAAGGTGTACGGGCGACGCTACGCAATCGGGCCTGATGGGCGGTTCACCGGCGAGGTGATGGACCTCCACCTTATTGCGAACAAGGCGAACATCCTCAAGCGGGCGTTGGAGAAGGAGCCTATCACATTGGATCGGTCGGTAGGGGTTGGCGATACGGAAGGCGATATCCCTTTCCTCGAGTTGGTAGAGACGCCTATTTGTTTCAATCCGAATAAAGCGCTCTACCAATATGCGAGGAAGCAAGGATGGAAGGTGGTTGTGGAGCGTAAGGATGTGGTGTACTACTTGTAGTTGTCTATGGCAGGAAAAGGAAAGGGACCACTCGCTAGGTCGAAGCTAACGCATTTTTCCGCCTTCACCCTCATCGAGCTCCTCGTCGTGATTGCCATCATCGGCTTGCTCTCCTCGATCGTCTTCGCCTCCCTCAATTCGGCGCGGGCGAAGGCGCGGGATGCGCAACGGATTGCCGTGGTGCGAGAGCTGCAGAAGGCGGTGGAACTGTTCTACGCAGACCACAACCGTTACCCGGGTTTTCCCGGTGCGTTCTATACCACCACGGGTGGGGACTGGTTTATTCGCAACCCTATCAATGGTGACCCTGAAGCGGCGCTCTCTCAATTGCGTTCCGAGCTCGCGCCATACCTTCCCACGCTTCCTTCCATTCCGAGGAAGCAGAAGACTGTTGTGTACTACGGGAAGGACAACGCCTGCCACCTCGTCGGGGGGTCCCCGAGGCTCCAGTATCAGACGGATGGATCAGACTATAAGATTGCGGTATGGCTGGAGCGAGAGGAATCGTGCGCGCGGGTGAGGGATGATGGCGGAAGCTCAACCTGCTGCCCCATTTTTGGGCGAGGGACGCCGCTGGAATCGAAGGGGCGTTCGTGGGAGGCGTATGAGGTCTTCAGCGAAGGGGCGCGCAATTGGATGCCTACCTACTGAGCTCGCTGCGGAAGCACACAGGCTCCAAAGCGTGTTTCGCTTGCTGGAGCGTAACCTGCGGAAGCAACCATTGCGGGAGTTGCCGTGGCGATCCCCGAAGCTCCTCTTGCCGGATGGTACGATGGACCCCTACGCCGTTGTGGTTTCTGAGGTGATGCTCCAGCAGACGCAGGTGGAGCGTGTGGTTCCCTACTTTACTCGGTGGATGGAGCAATGGCCAACGATTGAGCGGCTTTCCCGTGCTCCCCGACCGTCAGTGATGCGCATCTGGAGCGGTCTCGGCTACAACCGGCGGGCACTCGCGCTCCTTGCGCTCGCAAAGGAAGTGGTGCGGCGCCACGGAGGCACCTTCCCGCGGGATCGGAAATCTCTCGAGGCTCTGCCGGGAGTTGGGCGCTACACCGCCGGTGCGGTGCGGGTGTTTGCCTACAATTGCTGGGATGAAGCGCTGGAGGCGAACGGACGGCTCGTGCTGCTTTTTTCGCTCAAGCAGGCAGGAGGCGATCCCACTAGCCTATCGGAAGGTGCGCTGCATGCGCTATTGCAGCAGGCTATGGCTGGAGCGAGACAACAGGGTTGGCGGCCGCGGGAATGGTACTGGCGCCTTATGGACTACGGCGCCTCGCTTCGCGCGCGAGGGGTTCGCATTGGCACACTCTCCCCCCAGCGACGGCGGCAGGGGCCGTTTGCCGGTTCGCGGCGGCAGGTGCGTGGCGCCATTGTCCGGCTCCTCCTCGCGCAAGGAGGCGGGCCGGTCTCCACCGAAGCGCTCCTCCAACAACTCCGCACACAGAAGATTCTCGCCTTAGGGGAGGAACCCGAAACGCGGTTCATTCCTGCGCTCACCTCCCTCGCTGCAGAAGGGGTGCTTCGCCAGCGGGATGGAGGGTGGAGTCTTTAGGAAGAAGGGGTTGGTTCGGTGTCCTTGAGGAAGAGGGCGTAGGCACCGAACCCGGCCATCAAGGCTGCGAGAGCCCAGAACGACTGAGCGATACTCCCGGAGAGCAGCGTCACCATGCCGGAGGCTGCGCTTGCGAGGAAAAGAGCAACGGGTCGAGTCGAACGGAAGAGGGCAATGATGCCGTCGCCATCGGCGTTCGTGTGCTTAAAGAAGTAGCTCTCGCTCGCAGCTTCCACGATTGCGGCACCCGTTCGCGTGAGGAAGAGCACGACTGCCCAGAGGAGGAGAGAGGCATCGCGCAGGAGAGGGAAAAACGCCACTGAGAGTGCGATGATACCGAACCCAGCAAAGAGGAATTCCCGCTCGCCCCATCGGGTGTCGGCAAGCCATCCAACGAGCCGTTCAAAGAGCACAAACGGCAGCAGCATCACAACAAAAACCCAACTGAGCTGCTCCCACGGGAAACCCAACGTGGCATGGAGGTACAGGGGGGTGTAGATAACCATCCATGCGTAGAAGGTGCGGAGGCCGATTTGGAGGAGGTAGGCGTCGCGCAGCGGCTTGCGTGCCATAAGGGTGCGGAGCGAGGTGAGGAGAGAGGGTGCTGCGGTGACGGCGGGCGCGAGGGGAATGCGGAGCGACGGCGCAATGAGCGCAAGCGGCAGCAGGACGGCAATGCCGAAGAGGTAGGCGGCTCCATAGCTGAAGCGGCCGGCCAGCAGAGGAGAGAGTGCCGCGGCAATCACGAGCGCAGCATTCATCAGCGTAAGGGCAGTCGTGCGGACGCGGCCGGTGACGCCTTCGTGGTCTCCCACGAGCCGTTCCAGTGCGAGATCGATGGCGTACACGCCAAGGAGGTACGTTGCCTGCGAAAGGAGGAAGGCTCCCCCAAGAAGGAGCGAGGTAATCGGTGAGGAAGGTTGGCCTTCAATGAAGAGAAAGACGCTGTAGAGGAGTGCTTCTGCCACAACCCACCACGCGAGGAAGTGTGCGAGGGATCGTGCTGAGCGCACGAAAAGTGGCGCAAGCCACACAATGCCGATGAAGGAAACGAGCGCGCCGCCGGCAACGAGGGGGGTGACCCACCGCACCCCTACCTGAGCGGCAATGAAGCTCGAGGCAAGGTAGAGGACGCTGAAGAGGTGGAGGGAGAGGAAGAACTGGGCGAAGTAGGTGCGGTGGAGGAGCGAAGCGCTGCTTCCCATAAGCTGCGTGGCGATGGATCAGGCGGAATTATACGCCGATGATGACGGGAATGACGATGGGTTGCTTCCCCGTTTTTTGAAAGAGGTGGCGTTCAACGGCGTCTGCCACTTTCGCTTTGACGGAGTCGAACTCGATGGGATGCGCACCGCGCGTGTAGGATTCGATAGTGTGCTTCACGATGTGGCGGGCTTGCGCGAGGAGATCCTGCGACTCCCGAAGGTAGACGAAACCTCGGGAAATGATGTCGGGGGATCGGCGGACCTTGCCGGTATCCATTTCCACGAGCGCGACAACAACGAACATTCCTTCCTTCGCAAGGGTCTGCCGGTCGCGGAGCACAACCTCCTGCATATCCCCCACGGCAAATCCGTCTACCATACGAATGAAGGAGGGCACCTTCTCCTTGCGCTTCACGATTTTCGTGCCTCCCTCAGTGATTTCAATCACTGCACCATTTTCCGGGATGACAATATTGCTCTCGGGGATGCCACTCTCTTGGGCGAGCTCGGCGTGGAGTTTGAGACGGTAGTAGTTGCCGTGGATCGGCATAAAGAACCGTGGCTTCACCTTGCGGTGGAGCCATGCGAGCTCCTCACGGTTTCCGTGTCCGGTGGAGTGGACGTATACCTCACTCGTGCGGTAGTGGACAATGCGACCCCCTGCTTTCGCAATGTTATCCTTGAGCTTCTCTACCGCACGCTCGTTGCCGGGGATGATGGAGGCAGATAGCACCACGGTGTCACCTGGCTCAATGCGGAGTGTCTTGTGCGTCTTGTTTGCCATTCGCATCAGCGCAGCAAACTCTTCCCCCTGCGCGCCAGTGGCAAGGATAATGATGCGATTCTTTGGATACTGGTGGATCTCCTGTGGTGGGATGATGAGTCCTTTTGGAGGTTTGAAGAGACCAGCCGCTTCGGCAACCTCGAGGTTCGTCTTCATACTGCGCCCCTCGATTACCACCTTCTTCTTGTGCTCGTGGGCGATTTCCATAATTTTGATGAGGCGCGTAATTTGCGAGGCAAATGTGCCGACGACGAGGCGACCGGGGGTTGTCGCAATGATGTGGCGGAACCCCTCTTCAACGAGTTTCTCAGGAGTGGAAAAGCCGGGCTGTTCCACATTGGTGGAATCCAGCATCA
>WFWM01000074.1 GCA_015491145.1 Patescibacteria group bacterium
AGGAAGGAGGAGATCCGCTGATGGCGATACAGGCGGTGGTGGCAATGATGCGCTTCGTGCTCTATGCGCGTGTGGCGCCAGATTTGCTCCAGCAGGAGGTAGCACAGCACTACGAAGCGGTGGCACGAGAGGCACAAGCGCTCGCACAAGAGTTTCCCACACAGCTCACCTCCCGCACGCTTGCCCACCTGCTGCGGGCGCAAATAGAAGGGGCTCGCCTGTCGGATCCTCTCCTTGCGCTCGAGGCGGTTGTCTTCGCCTGCGCAGAATCCGATGGCGCGCTCCGTAGGGGAAGTGCGGGGAAGGAGGGGAGGAACAGGAGCTGAAGGATCCGTGCTGATGTGCTACAGTAGAGACACGTGCCCGGTCGTCTAATGGTAGGACGCCACGCTTTGGACGTGGAAATTGGGGTTCGAATCCCTGCCGGGCAGCAGGGGTATCGTAAAGTAACGAGAGATGGCTCGCTTATGATTAGTAGTACCGAAAAGAACAGGAGAGATTCTCATCAGAAAAAGATTGAGGATTTGTTAGACAAATATGTTATTCGCGACATGAATGATTGGTATAACGTCGGGGCGGATTTAATTATTACCGATCCCCCTTTTGGGATAGAATTTAGTGGCAAAAATGGAAATTACCACAGGAATGTGAACAATGTGGTAGATGGCTATGTGGAATGGGGGGAAAGCGAGTATGATCAAAAAATATCCCAATTGCTAGATGTCATTCATAGGAATTTGAAGGAAGAGGGACAGGCATTAATCTTCTCTGGCTGGAATAATAGCTACACCATTCATAATAAGATTCTTCAACACTACGGAATGACTCTCCAAGGCAAGCTGTATTGGGTGTACAACTTTGCTCCGGCTTGTAAAAAGAGAATCGCCCACAATGTTTATGAAATTTATTGGGTGACAAAGGGGAAGAGTTGGACTTTTCACAATAGGTGCAACACTACCCATTGTCAGCAGGGGGAGCCAAATTTATCCGTCTTACTTTTTAAGAGAGACTATAAAATGAATATGCCAAAGTATCCCACACGATTGCCGTTGTTGTTGCTTCAGTGTTTGTTGGAGCATTTTTCTTCAGAGGGAGATCTGGTGTTTGATCCGTTAGGGGGTAGTGGCATGGTTGGTATTGCTGCTCATTTGTTAAATAGAGATTTTCTGGTGGGGGATTTAAATAGAAATGGCAAGGTGGTGTTTAAGCACCTTTTGCATCACTACTTCGCTCAAAGAGAACATCTAACTTCGCGAAGTGTGAGCCAGCTTGGGATAGGATTCTTGTGAAAGGTCTCTTCAAGAGACTTATGGGTAATAGCAGATTTTTAAAAATCGCGCGACTCTTAGCTTCGAGACTTGCCAATATCCCAACTCATTGGGATGGGCGGTCTTCTATTCTAGAAATGAAAGAATCTGGCTTTAAGCACTGGAAACAAATGGAATGGATCGGTTTTTATTTTCAGTTCTTATGCGAGAGATTCTTACAAGATATTGTGGACATTCCAGGACCACGATATGAGAAAGTTGAATTTGATGGGTTCAAAGAAATACCGTGGGACTTCAAGGCTCACGCCATAAACACTACCAGTCATCAAGTCATTGTAAATGACAAGGAAGCTGTTGCTTGGGCTATCAAAAAGTACGGCTGCATAGGTGTAATACTTGCTCTGGGACAGGTGGAGTATAATGATGAAAGACGCACATTCCAAAAATGGCATGAGAAGCTAAAAGGCGGTAAATCCAGATACGAAAAACAGAGGATCAAGCGAGGAGCTTGGTCACGATTAAGGAAAGTGCGGTTTAATTTGAAGCAAATTTCTTTCCTTAAAATAGATGAGAAGGCTCTCACTAAGAGTGGTATTTTTCAACAGAATTTTCGAAATGCGGATGGAAAGCCTAGGCGTGGGAAAGTGTTGCTCAATTTAGAGAAACTAAATAAGGAAGTAGTCTATTCCATAGACTTCACCGAATGAGGAGGAGATTGTAAGTTGTTCCTAAAAATTATCCGAAGGCCATGGAATAATAAATAATGATAACCTTACTTGAACTTTCCCCAGTTGATTGGTTGCCTTGAAACAAGAACAGGGGCTACACTACCTACCAATGGTGCCGCGGTACGTTCTCGCGCTCCTCCTCCTCGCGCTTGCGGCGATGGGGCAAACGGTGTGGTGGCAGCGGCAGGAACGAATGCAGGAGGCGGCTGCTGCTGCGTTGGGCGTAGAAGTGCCTGCAACTGCAACCACAATACCAGCGGTGTTCCCGCCGGTTGCCAGTTCAACGCAGGGCCTGCCCCCTCGAAAAGAAGCCGAAGGAGAGGACAAAGATGCTGAGGCAAGGAAGGCGGCATCGACGAGGGTGCCGTCGACACACACCATTTCTTCAGAGCACCGTCAAAAAACGCGGGAGGAGGAGCGGCAAGCACGCAGTGCGACGCAGAGGGTCAAGCGTTCGTCTCATCAGCCGGAGCGACAATTGCAGCCTTGGAAGATGAGGGGGTTGCTGCACCGTGATCCACGCGAGTGGATCGATGCGCAGCAGGAGAAGGAGCGGTTCTCTCGCCCAGTCCGTATCATCCGTCCGATTCCTGCGACGCTGGCGGAGAGTGGGCAGCAAGAAGGAGCCTTAAAGCAAAAGGTTTCCTCGAAGGTTTCCTCGAAGGAAAGGGAACGGAAGGAACATTCTGCAGACTATCCAAACGACCGGCAGGTGAGTGCAAAGAAGACAGTGTCGAAAGTAGAGCATCGTGAGGAGAAGACAGTGGTGGGCGACAGCAGGGCAAGGTCGACGGCCCGGGAAGCGAAGCACAGAGCACGCACTCCGCTCTCTCCTGCGCGGGTTGTCGGTGAGAGCAGAGAACGCGAAACGCATACCAAGGAGCAGAGGCGGGAGATAGAGCACGCAGCGCAGCGGGTGAGGCAAGTAGCAGAATCGCTGCAACGGTCGGAGCGACGAATGCTCGCTTCGCTTGGCACCACCTCTCCCCGCCTCCGCCACGAGGTCCGCAGGACGCTCATCGCAGTGGCGCGGGGAGAGCTCGATACTGAGGAAGCGGCTCGTCGCATCGCCCAACGGCTCGCTGAGGCGGGAAAGGGGAGGAGCAAGGGACAGGATCGGGATACTCCGCAGGCGGTGGCGAAGCAGCTCCTGTCGCGGAAGGTGGTGCAGTCCGTCAAGGAAGCAGCGAGGGAAATGGAGCAGGTGCGGCGGCTCGTGGTGCAGTCTCCTGCGGAGGAGGTGCTTGCGGATTCCGATGGAGACGGGCTTTCCGATTTTGAGGAACGGGTGCTGTGGGGAACAGATCCGCACAATCCTTTCACCGCAGGTGATACCTTGAGCGACGCAGAGCGCGTGCTCCTTGGCCTCGACCCCCTCGGCACCTCCACGACCCCGGTGCCTGTTGCATCGCCAAAAGAAGAGGGTGAGACGCTCCCCCACCTCCTTGCGGTGACGCGGGTTGCCGCGCTTTCCGAGCCGATTGAAGGGAAAGGGCAGGCTTCCTCCTCGTCCTCCTCCACCTCCACGCTTTCTACCTCTCGAGCGAACACCACGCTCTCTTCTCAGTCATCTGTTGCCACCACGACGGTCGGGCTTGTTTTGGAAGGGCGCTCCATTCCCAATACGACGGCATGGCTCTACATCTTCTCTACACCGATTGTGGTGGCGGTGCGCGCTGATGAGACGGGGGTGTGGCGCTACACGCTTCGGCGGGAACTGCCTGACGGTGAGCACGAAGTGTATGTGGCAATCGTCAATGCAGCAGGAGCTATCGTGGCAAAGAGCCCGCCCGCGCGTTTCATCAAGCAGGCACAGGCAGTAACCTACCTGCCTCCTGCACGCGTTGCCGCGTCGCAACCGCGAGAGCCAGCGCTCTCCTTCCTCGATCTCCTCCGCGCCTCTGTCTGGGGAGTGGCGCTCATTGCAGCAGGCATTGCCGGGCTCCTCGCGCTCGTTGTCATAGGGCTGTGGCGGCTCCGGGCTGATCGTGGCGAACAGCCGCGGTAGCGCGTCTTCTCGGCTATGGGATCGCTCCGGCAAGCGCTTCGGCTGGGAGTGCGCCATCTGAGGGAGTATCCGCAGGTGGGCTTCACTGCCCTCGTGGCGCTCCTCGTTGTGGGCCTGTTTAGCTACGTCATCTGGTCGTTCAGTGCGCTTGCGCAGCGGGCGTATGAGCGGACCGCGGAGGTGCGCATTGGCAGTCTCCTCGACGGGGTAGCGTTTGCGGCGCAGTGGAAGCGGGAGGATCCTTCGGTGTTGGAAGAGGCACTCGCGCGGATAATGGCTACCAACGACACCCTTGCAGCACTCGAGGTGTGGGTGCGCCCCTCGCAGGGGCAGACATATCGACGTGTTGCAGCGGTAGCTCGACAGGGCTTTCCGGGGGAGGTGTGGGCTCGGGCAAAGCCAATCGTTGGTATGGCGCTTGGCGATCCGCTCCATCAAACCTACCTCACCCTTGAGGAGGTTGCCGGCAATCGCCTCTACCTTGCCGCGAGGGCGCTGCCAGCGGGAGACGGCTACGTGCGGGCGGCACTCTACCTTTCGGAAGCGGATGTCGCGCTCTCCCGGCAGCTCTTCATCTCCTACGCGCTCACCTTTGCCCTCGTCCTCGCGGTAATTCTCCTGCTCTTTCGTGTGGCACGTATCACGGACTACGGCATTCTCTACGAGCGGTTGCGGGAAGCGGAAGCGCTCAAGGACCGCTTCTTTTCCCTCGCATCCCATGAGCTGCGCGCGCCGCTCACCGCAGTGCGAGGGTACCTTTCCCTCCTTGCGGAACGGCTTCGCGCGAAGGAAGAACTAGAGCTTGCCACGCGGGCACAGAAGGCAGCCGACCTGCTCCTCCAGCTTGTAAACGATCTCCTCGATGTGTCGCGCCTTGCGGAAGGGAGGATGTCCTTTTCGTTGCGTTGCGTTGCTGTGGGCGAAATAGTGAATGAGGTGGCGCAGACCTTCCAAACGCTTGCCAAAGCGAAAGGGTTGACGCTCCGTATTGAAGGCGGAGAAGGAGTGCACGCCATTGCAGATCCTGTTCGCCTCAAGCAGGTGCTCACAAACCTTGTCTCAAATGCCATCAAGTATACAGAGCAAGGGTCGGTGGTAATTCGTGCCCAGCGGAAAGAGGGAGAAGACAGCGTCTCGATTGAGGTGGAGGATACCGGCATCGGGATGAGCGCAGAGGAGCAGCGCCACCTCTTCGAGCGGTTCTACCGATCGGCGCGGCAGGAGGTTCGCAGGGAAGGGGGGACGGGACTTGGGATGTGGATTACAAGGGAGCTTGTGACGCGAATGCACGGCTCCATTGCGGTGGAATCAATTGAGGGGAGGGGTACGAAGGTGCGGGTGATCCTCCCCGCCTGCTCGAAGCCCTTGCAGGAGTCGTGAGCGTATGGTCGGGTATGTGCCGTATGGGCAGAAGGAGATGCTACGAGGGAAAGTTCTACCTTGCGCGTTCCCCCTACGGGGGGTTGGGCCTCTACGCAGCGGTGCCGTTTGGCCGCGGGGCGTTCGTGATTGAGTACACCGGTGAGCGCATTTCCAATGCTGAGGCAGACCGTCGGGGTGGGAGGTACCTCTTTGAGGTGGATGAGCGGTGGACCATTGACGGGAGGGGGCGGGGCAACCTCGCCCGCTACATCAACCACTCCTGCCGCCCAAACTGTGTGGCAGAGGTGGTGGAGGGGCGAATCTTTCTCTTTGCCAAGCGCGCCATTGCCGCTGGCGAGGAGCTTACCTACGACTACGGTGAGGAATACTTGAGTGATCCGGCGACGATGCCGAACGGGTGCCATTGCGAGGTGTGCGATCCGGAGGGGTTTGCGAGAGCGCTTGAATCCCTTGGCAGGCGAGAGAACCGCCTCCCGCTATGAGCAATCGGTTTGCGACGACACTCGAGCGAATGGCGCGTGAGGCGGCGCTCCAGCGCTCCCTCCCTCCTCGCGAGGCACATGCTTCCATCTGCTCGCCGATCCAGCACCTGCCGTACCCCACGCAGGTTGCGCTCAAGGAAGCGGCGCTCTCGCAGATGCTTGGGAAACAGGTGAAACAGGTGTCGGTGCTTCCGGCCGGCGTCATCTGGGGCTACCGTAAGAAAATGGAGTTTGCCCTCGTCGAGGAGGGAGGCGAGGTGTACCTTGCGTGGTATGCGCGGGGCAGCCGCGGAAGGCGCAAGGTGCCGATTGCCGGCTGCGTGCTCGCAAGCGAACGGCTCAACCGGGTGGCGTGGGCTGCAGCGAGGTTGGTGCAGGAGGCAGGCGGGTCAGCGGCGGCGGTGAAGGGGCTCGTGGTGAGCGAGAGCAAGGAAGAAGGGGTGTGCGCTGTGCGGATCGTCGTGCACACGCCCGCTGCAGCGTGGATGGCGCGGTGGCAGGCAAAGGTGCAGGCCATTGCGGAGGTGGCAGCAGCGCAGGTGGTGTGGTCCCGCCCTGAATCGCCAGCCCTCACGGCGGAGCGTCATATTGCCGGGCCGGATGCGGTCTGGCTCACGGAGCGTGTCTGTGGCATTTCGGTGCGGTACCCCGCCTTCGGTTTCTTCCAGAACCACCCGTGGCAATTTACTGCAAGCCTCATCTTCCTTGCCGAATGGATGGCGCGGGTGGTGCCGGCAGGGGTGCAGCGGGAACTGTGGGACCTCTATGGCGGAGCAGGGCCCATCGGCCTCTCGCTCGCCCGCCTCGTCCCCTCGAGAGTTGCGCGCCTGCGCATCGTGGAGGAGGATGCCGCGCTCGTTGCGGCAGCGAGGGAAAACCTTACCGCCGCCGGCATTGCGGGGGAAGTGGCGCAGGTGTCGGTAGGGGAGGGAACCTTTGCGTGGTTTACCCCAGCAGGTGACGATATTGTCGTTGTAGACCCTCCTCGCGCCGGCCTCCACCACCGAATGGTGCGCGTTCTTCGTGAGCGGGGTCCGCAGGTGGTGGCGTACCTTTCCTGTAATCCGGATGCGCTCTCACGGGACCTCTCCGCCCTTGCGGATCGGTATGTGCCGGTTGCGGTGCAGGGGTTCGATTTCGCTCCCCACACGCTCCACTTGGAGACGCTCGCGCTCCTTATGCGGTCGTCCTGTCCTCATCGCTTTTGCAGGGGTAGCGTGCATGTGCTACGCTAGGGTGGCGCGTTGGATCTGTGGGATCCTCCGCTAGGTCGAGGTTAGTCAACACACACGAATACACGAACGCATGACGGAGCAAAAGGCAGAAGGGGATCGCCCCCTCTTTGAAGGGGAGTGGGAGTGCTCGCAATGCGGCGCGGCTATCACGCAGCTGCCGTTCCAGCCGGATGCGGAGCGCCCGCTCTTTTGCCGGGAGTGCCACCGTAAGAGGCGCGCGGAACGGGAGGTGCGCAAGCGCTCAGCGATGGTGCAGGGATCCTGGACCTGTGTCGCCTGTGGCGGCGACATTTCCGAGCTCCCCTTCAACCCCACGCGAACCGACAATCTGCTGTGCCGGCAGTGCCACCGAGAAAAGCGGATGGCGCAAGCCTAGCGAGTGCAAAGGGAAAGCGCCACGCCCCGCTCCGCGCACGCGGAGCGGGGCGTGGCGGTGTGCTAGCATAGAGGTGATGGTAGCTGAGCAGGAAGGGGTGAAGGAGGTCCGTATCCACCCGAGTTGGAAGGCGGTGCTGCAGGAGGAGTTTGCGAAACCGTACTTTCGCGACCTTGTCGCGTTCGTGCGGGAGCAGTACCTCAAAGGCGCCGCTTATCCGCACCCTAAGAATCTCTTCCGTGCGTTCGATGCAACGCCGTTTGAAGCGGTGAAGGTGGTGATTGTTGGGCAAGACCCCTACCCAAATCCGGGGCAGGCAAACGGCCTTGCCTTTGCCGTGAACCCGGAGGTGCCGGAGCCCCCCTCGCTCAAGAACATTTTTCGGGAAATTGAACAAGAGTTTGGCAGGCCTCCGCACGCAAAACGCGATCTCCTGCACTGGGCGCAGCAGGGAGTGCTCCTCCTCAATGCGGTGCTCACTGTCCGCCCCGGAGAACCCGCGTCCCATCGAGGGAAGGGGTGGGAGGAGTTCACGAACGCCGTTCTCCGGGCCCTCAACGACCGAAAGAACCACCTCGTCTTTCTCCTGTGGGGGGCGGATGCCCGGAAGAAGAAAGCGCTCATTGATCCCGCCCGCCACCTCATCCTCGAGGCGGCGCACCCCTCGCCCCTGTCTGCCGAGCGCGGTTTCTTCGGTTGTGGCCATTTCCGGAAGGCAAATGAGTACCTCGCTGCCCACGGGAAGGAACCGATAGACTGGTGAGCGTATGCCGACGCCGGAGCGCCTCGCAAGGATGGCGGAGGTGGCGCAGCAGCGCCTGCACGATGTCGTGCTCGTGCTGGAGGATATCCATGATCCGCACAACGCCGGCGCGGTGCTGCGCACCGCCGAAGGACTCGGCGTGGCGACCGTCCACTTTCTCTTCCGAGAGGAGCAGCCGTACCCGCCTCGCCGGGCAACGAAGGGCACCGCAATGAGCGCGCAGCAGTGGCTCTCCATTTCCGTGTGGCGTTCGCGAGAGGAGCTCCTTGCGCACCTTGCGCAGGAAGGATTCGCCTCGTGGGGTTTCGTTGCGCAGGAGGGTGCGGAGAATGTGTGGCAGCACGACTGGCGGGAGGGACGGGTTGCCCTCTGGTTCGGCAACGAGCATCGCGGCCTCGATCCAGAAACCTGCCAAGCGCTCGACGGGCTTGCCACCATTCCAATGTGGGGAATGGTCCGATCGTTCAACATTTCCGTTGCAGCGGCAATTGCGCTTGCTGAGGTGGTGCGCCAGAA
>WFWM01000075.1 GCA_015491145.1 Patescibacteria group bacterium
CCTTTGTATCAGCGGGGGAATGGTCGGTGGTACCTATCCGGCAGAGGAAGTTGCGCCACCACTGGGGTGCAAGGGAATGTACTTGATTCGTGAGTATTACTTTGCGAATTTCCTTCGAAGCGGCACGGAGGAACTCTACGATGTTTGCAAAGTGCGGAATTGGGATACGCTGGAGGTGTTTGCCAAGAGGGACCTCGAAAACGAATTGCCCTTTTCCCTCTTCCTCCGTGAGCATTGGCGTAAAGAATCGGACAAAGGCAAGGAGCGACTGCGCCAACAGCTCCTTCTGCTTCCCCTCCTGCCGGAGCTCAGGGGAGGGGAAAAGCGCTGCTTCGTGATGCTTGACCCACATCCGCCACACCTCGAGGAGATCAAATACACCTGCGGAAATCCCAAACCCTTCGAGCGAAGCGACCGGCTTCCCCACTTCCTCACGCAAACGCCGGCGAAACTCTTGCAACCGCTGCGGCACCCAACGGATGTCGCTTGCTTTAAACGCCACATAGAACTCATCCCCTCCAACTCTCGCTCCCCCACCATCCCCTTCCGCCGCACCCGCTCCTTCTCGTCGAGCAACGAGGTCGCTTCCCCGACGAAAGTATTCCTGCAGCAGACGCCCAATGGTTCGCAGCACTGCATCACCTGTGGCGTGTCCGAACCGGTCGTTCACCTCTTTGAACCGGTCTACATCCATTCCCACCACTATCACCCGTGGCTCCGATCCTCCCTCCCGGCTTAGGAGGCGAAGGGAGGCTTCCTGTAACTCAGCCACTCGATAGGAGAAATCTCGATTCATCGCATCGCCGAGGAGGCGAATCAGGCGGTGCCAGCCTCGCTGGTTCCACAACTCTCCCGTGAGCGGGTCGGTCATTATTTTTCTCTGTAAATACTCTGTCTCCTTTTGGAGGGTTTCGATCGTTTGCTCTGCGTCTGTGATCCACCGTTCGAGCGCCGCAATATGGCGTGATCGAAGGGAGGCGAGCTGCTTCTTAAGATCTTCCTTCGTCTTCTCAAGCTCGCGCACCTTTCGCAATGCCGATTGCCGTTCGGATTCCGTCTGAGCGAGCGAGACAATGGTGGTCGCTGTCTCCATTTTACATCGAAGACGAAAGAGGGTTTCCTCAAGCGTATCGACTGCAGCACGGAGCGCTGCCACTTCTTCCCGACGGGTTGGTGATCTCTCCATATGCCGCACAGAGAATACCGAACCGGCCTTCAGAGAGACCCGCTCATTGGGCACGGTAGGCAAGGAGTCGGGCAATGCGATCCTCAACCGGAGGGTGGGTAGAAAAAAGTGATGCGAGCCATGCCCCTACCCGTTTCCTTCGCTGCAACGAACCCCCTGCATCTTCACCAAAAGGGTTGGCGATAAACAAATGGGCAGTAGCGTGCGACGCGCGTTGCATCGGCCGCACAGAGGTGGTGTCGGCAATTTTACGGAGCGCCCGAGCGAGTCCTTCCGGGTACCGCGTCAAGAGCGCGGCTGAGGCATCGGCGAGATACTCCCGCTGTCGCGAGACGGCAAGGTGGATGAGTTGGGCAGCCAGCGGGGCAAGAATTGCCCCGGCAATGAGCGCTATGAGCATAAGCGGCCCTCCCCGTTCCCGATTGTTCCCTCCCCATGCGAGTGAGCGCAAAAAGAAGTCCGCGGCAATGGCAATAACTCCTGCAAGGACCACTGCCACGGTGGCGACGAGAATGTCGCGGTTTTTGATGTGGGAGAGCTCGTGCGCAGCAACCCCCTCAAGCTCGGATCGATCCAAGAGCTGGAGAATACCGGTGGTAAAGGCAACCGCAGCGTGCTTCGGGTCTCTGCCTGTTGCAAACGCATTCGGCGAAGGGTCTTCTATGATGTAAACACGCGGCTTTGGAATTCCAGCAGTGATGGCGAGGTTTTCCACGATGCGGTGGAGCTCCCGGTAGCGTTCCGGGTCTGCCTCTCGCGCCCCCGTCATCGCAAGCACGATGCGATCGGAGTACCAGTACGAGGCGATGTTCATCGCAATGGCAAGCGCCACCGCCACCCAGAGAATCGTCACATCCCCAAAGTACCATGAGAAACTCCAGCCCAGTGCGATGATAAGGAGGAAAAAGGTGGCCATCAGCAGCCACGTTTTCGCTACATTGCGGCTCGCCAGCGTGTAAAGGGAAGCCATACGGCTCTACTTTAGCAAGGTTACGCTCCCCTTGCAGCATTCTCAGAAGCCAAATCCAACGCGTGGAGTGCCCCCTCAAGCGTGAGTACCGCATCTTCTCCCCAACAAGCATCCTCTCGAGGGCGGAGTACCGTGACTTCCCCTCCTTCTTCCACCACACATGCGGTAAACGGCACACTACGGAGGGGGAGAGAAGGGGCTACCACGCCGCTCACTCTTACTCCTTTGTCCGCAAGGATCGCAGCACAACGTCGAAGTGATGCCCGCACTGCCGCTACTGCAGAAAGTGTAAGTGGGGTAATGCCTCCCATCACTATCACTCCCTCAACCGCTGCGCCACCCCATTGCTGTAACACCGACTCAGTGAGGCGCATCCACTGTGCGCACACAAGGGAAGCCATCTGATATGCTTCCTCCCGCGAGACTCCCAAAAGAGTCCACACCCGTTCGTAGTGGGAAAACTCCCTTTCCTCCCGTAGCAACACACCCGGCCAGAGGTGAGTGAGAAGTGTCGCCTGCTCCTTCCCACGTTCACGGAGAACGATAGTGAAACAATCTCTAAGATTACTCGTCGCAAGCTTCTTCCCTCGGCCCCACGCCATGCTGATGCCAGCGGGAGTTGCAAGACACACTCCTTCAGGCAGGGTTGTTCCCTCATATGGTTCCCACCGACGAACATTGCAATCCCACCGGCACCAACGATGGCAGTCTGAAGGCTCCGAAGCAGAAAAGGGAAGGTACAGAACCTCGATGATTGATGGTGCGCTACGCTCCCAAAAGCGGCGTGCTTGCTCGTCAAGCATCCGACTATATCCAAAGGGATCGCAATGGGGAGAAGTTACCGACAACGGAACCCACCGGATTCGTTCCGGAGGTTTCCCCCACAGTTCCCTCGCCCAGCGAAGTCGATCACGTACCGCTGTCGCACTTGCGGCAAAGCGCTCACGTGACTGACGCTCCAATGACTTCATTCGCGATCCGAGAAGGAAACCCTCACCGGCTTCGATGCAACTTCCCGTTCCTCCTCATCGAGCGCAAAGAACTGCGCTGGCGTGAAGCCGCCCACCATTGCTACAAGGTTCGTTGGAATCGATTGAATGGCGGTGTTGTACTCCTGCACCACAGAGTTATAGAAGCGGCGAGCTGCCTGAATCTTATTCTCCGTATCCGTAAGCTCCCGCTGGAGCTCGATGAAGTTCTCGTTCGCCTTCAGATCCGGATACTGCTCTGCCACCGCAAAGAGCGACTTGAGCGTCTCGGTGAGCATATTCTCTGCGCGGACTCGCTCTTCCACCGAGCCTGCCTGCATCGCCGCGGCACGCTGCGCCGTCACCCGCTCGAGGGTCTCCCGCTCATGCTGCATATAGCCCTTGACCGTTTCCACGAGATTGGGGATGAGATCGTAGCGCCGTTTCAGCTGCACTTCAATGTCGGACCACGCTTCGCGAACCCGATTGTATTGGGTGACGAGCTGATTGTACAGCGCGACCACCCATACCACCACCAAGACACCAAGGGCCACCGCATTTACCTTCCACGGCA
>WFWM01000076.1 GCA_015491145.1 Patescibacteria group bacterium
CCGTGCGCTCACCTCAGTTCTCTCGCGCAAGCGGCTTGATGAAGAGGTGCTCTTTCTGACAGCGGCAGGGGAAGGCTTTTCTGGTAAGACGAAGGAAGCGTTCGCCCTCCTGCAGGCATTCGCTTCGATTGCAGCATTTGCACCGCTTGCCACCAAACCTCGCAATGCAGCGGTGGTGGTAACGCCGGAGTATGACCCCCTCGTGCTCCGAGCGTTTGCTAACATCCCGTCGGTAAAGGTGACGACGGCGAGGGAGCTCAACCCACGCGATGCCTTGCAGAAGCGATTCGTCGTTTTTCTCGATGCGCCGAAGGCGCTGGAGGTGCTCGCGCAACGGGTTGCCGCTGCTTTGCAACGAAGACGCGCTGCAGCAGCGGAGGCAGCAGTATCGTCGTAGCATGTATCGTATGAGTCCGCTCTTTTCCCGCAAGAAGCAACCGTCGCAGCAGGAAGTGCAAGAAGCCCCAACCCGGGCGCGGGGGACTGCTGCGGGGGCGCATTCATCTCCCACCGTACTCGCCCGAGCGGGAAAGGAACGGAAGGAAACCGCGCAAGGCCACACAATCCTCCTTCGACCGTGGATCAGCGAGAAAGCGCTCCGCCTTGCAGAACGGAAGGTGTACGTGTTCGAGGTGGCAATGTCAGCAACGAAGGCGGAGGTGGCAAAGGCGGTGGAGGAGGTGTACGGGGTGCAGCCCCGGCGAGTCACCATCATTCGTCGGGCACCGAGAAAGGAAATGTCGTTCCGACACAGGCGAGGACAGCGCCATGTGCGTGGCTACAAGAAAGCGATGGTGTTCTTGAAAGAAGGAGATTCCATTACCTTGGTGTAGTGCGTGGAGTTGCGTATGCCTTCCTCAACCGTTGTCTCTTACCGCCCGGTGACACCGTCGCGTCGGCATATGACGCGAGGCCCTTTGCCGGAGGATGCCGCTGCGGAACCCTACAAGCCCCTCACAAAGGGGAAGAAGCGGACTGGGGCGCGGAACAGTATGGGTCGCATCACCGTGCGTTTCCGAGGCGGAGGACATAAGCGGAAGCTGCGAGAAGTGGATTTCTACTTCCTCGACAAGAAGGGGGTCCCTGCAAAAGTAGAGCGGATCGAACGGGATCCAAATCGCTCCGGCTTCATTGCGCTCGTGTGCTACCGGGATGGAGAGCGCCGCTACATCCTCGTTCCGGAAGGCGTAGAGAAGGGGCAGGAGATCCTCACGAGCGAGGATGCCCCCCTCGAGCCGGGCAACCGGCTGCCACTTGGGAAGTTTCCTGTCGGGTCGCTTGTCTACAACATTGAGACGACGCCGGAGGGGGGCGCAAAACTCGCGCGCTCGGCAGGAGTGGCGGCAGAGGTGATTGGTCACGATGCGGGCTACACCTTCCTCAAAATGCCCTCGACGGAGGTGCGGAAGATTTCCTCTCGAGCGTGGGCGTCGCTCGGCGTTGTCTCGAATGCGGCGCACAACCTCGTCACCATCGGAAAGGCGGGGCGCTCCCGTTGGCTCGGTCGTCGGCCGAAGGTGCGAGGAGCGGCAATGAATCCAGTTGACCACCCGCATGGGGGTGGTGAGGGTCGCGCTGGGCGTGGGCATCGCCGACAGCGCACGAAGTGGGGCAAGCCTGCCGGCAAGGGGCAGAAGACCCGCAAGAGGAAGAAATACTCCCGAAACCTTATTGTCGCTCGCCGAAAGGTGGGATCCCGGCGCAAGTGAGTCGTTGACAGTGCTACCCCTTTCGCCTAGTATGCTGCTGCTCTGGTAGAATGGTATGGCGCGTTCAAGCAAGAAGGGACCCTTCATCTGCCACCGCCTGCTGAAGAAGATTGCAGGGAAGACGCCGAAGGAGGCGGGAAAGATTAAGGTGTGGAAGCGGGCGGCTGTCATCACGCCGGAGATGGTGGGGTACACGTTCCTCGTCCACAAGGGCAACGGCTTTGTAGAGGTAACGCCCACGGAGGAGATGGTGGGGCACCGACTCGGAGAGTTTGCGCCAACGACGAAGTTCATTCGGCATGGTGGAAAGATGCAGAAGGAGCTCGAGCAGCGCAGGCGGCAGGCAGAGATTGAAGCAGCGAAGGCGGCTCGTGCCGCAGTGGGGAAGTAAGGGTAAGGAGGAGGGTATGAAGGCGGTATTGCGCAACTACAACCAAGCAGTGCGAAAGGTGCGGCTCGTGGCGAACCTCGTGCGCGGGAAGCGGGCAGATGAGGCGCTCCTTATGCTCGCCCACACGCCCCGAAAAGCATCGAAGGCAGTCGCGAAGCTCATCAAGAGCGCCCTCGCCAATGCGGGTGCATCTGTTGAGAATGCTGCATCTTTCCGTATTCAAACCATTGCGGTCGACAAGGGTATCGTTCTGCGTCGGTATATGCCGCGAGCGCGGGGAATGGCAAGCCCGATTCGCCGTGAGCACA
>WFWM01000077.1 GCA_015491145.1 Patescibacteria group bacterium
CAGATGTGTATAAGAGACAGGCGGGTGGGAGTGCGGTAGGGCTAGCGCTCCTCTTTCTCCCCCCTCGTTCTTTCCCTCCCTCAGCATCGTTTCGGCTACCGGTTGGTGCTAATGCCTCGACCGTAGCAGAGGATCTTGCAGCGCGGCAGATTGTAGTGAGCCGATCACTCTTCCTTCTTGCACTCTTCCTCACGGGCAGGAGGGATACCGCTTTGAAGGCGGGAGCGTACTCCTTTCCGCAGCCTGTGGGAGCACTTCCTCTTGCTCGACGGTTGGTGTTGGGGAGCAATGTACTCTCTCCAATTCGCATCACGATTCCAGAGGGGCTCGCTTCCTATGAAATTGCGAGCATTCTCGGACAGCACCTTCCCGCATTTGATGTGGAGCGGTTTGCGATGCTCGCGCAGCAGCGAGAGGGTTACCTCTTTCCGGACACCTACTTCATCTCACCGGATGCCACACCGGAGGCAATCGTGGCGCTAATGTATCGAACCTTCTGGGAGAAGGTAAGACCGTTGGTGCAACGGTACCGACTTACCGAAGCAGAGCTCCATCGGGCGGTCATCATTGCTTCTCTCTTGGAAAAGGAGGCCAACACGAGGAAGGATCGCCGAATGATAGCAGGCATCATTGAGAACCGTCTTCGCCTCGGTATGCCTCTCCAGATTGACGCAACGATTGCCTACATCTTTCAACGTCCCATCTTCCGACCCACTGCCCGGCAGCTTGGGGTTGATTCTCCCTACAACACCTACCGGTTTCGGGGGCTCCCCCCTACACCCATTGCGAATCCCGGCCTCGCCGCGCTTGAGGATGCACTCAACCCCACTCCTTCTCCCTACCTCTACTACCTTACCGGTTCAGATGGGGTCACCCGCTACAGCACCTCGTTTGCTGAACATCGGCAGAAAAAGTGGCGCTATCTCCGTTGATTCCGTCGTCTGCGGGGTATGGAAAGGAAGCGGCGACCGATTCTCGTGGGGCTCTCCGGAGGCGTAGACTCTGCTGTGGCGGCACTCCTCTTGCAGCGGGAGGGGTGGAAACCGGAAGGGGTATTCCTTCGCACCTGGAGTCCTCCACACCTGCCATGCCCACAGGAAGAAGATCGCATCGCGGCTATCGCCAACGCGGTAGCAATCGGCATACCCTTTCTCACCCTCGATTCGGGGGAGGCGTACCGATCCACCGTGTTCCTCCCTATGGTTGCTGCCTATCGCGAGGGACTCACCCCCAACCCCGACATTTGGTGCAACCGCTTTGTGAAATTTCGCTTCCTTGCAGAGTATGCGAGAGGTAAGGGTATGCCTATCGCCACAGGCCACTACGCTCGCCTCGTTCGCGGGAGGGAAGGGAAACCGCTCCTTCTCCGCGCCCGCGACGAGAGGAAGGACCAATCGTACTTTCTCTCCTCCCTCCCTCGTGAGATCCTTCCTTTTCTCCGCTTCCCTCTCGGCATTTTCACGAAGCGTCAAGTCCGCGACATTGCCGCTGGGGCTATGCTCCCTTCTGCCCGACGGCGAGACAGCGTCGGCCTGTGTTTCCTCGGCCAACACACGCTTGAGGCGCTCCTTGCTCCCTACCTCCCCCTCCGGAAGGGGCCGGTGCTGACACTTTCGGGAGAGGTGATTGGGGAGCATAGAGGCTTGCCGCTGTATACGATCGGGCAACGGCACGGCTTTACCATTTTCCCCAAGACCCCTCACACGACCCCTTGGTATGTAGTCGCAAAGGATAGCACCAAGAATGCGCTCTTCGTGCACTCCGACATCGCAGTGACCGCGGTGTCTGAGATTTCGCTCTCACAATGGAACTGGCTCATCGACCCGTTTCAGGGATGGAACGTGGTGTGGGTTCGCTACCGGCATGGGCAACCTCTCAGACCTGCCTTCCTGCGGGTTGGGGAAGGAGGCAATGCCACAGTACGGTTCCTGGAGCCGCAGGTTGCGGTGACGCCGGGGCAGTGGCTTGCCGCCTACACAGGTGAGGGAGTGGTGGTAGGCGGCGGAATGATTGCGCCGTACCCTTTCCCTGCGATAGAGTAAAAAAGATGGCCGGTATTGCACCACCGCTTGTCGTTCGCAAGGCGGATGGGAGTCGCGAGCCTTTCCAGACTGAGAAGCTCGAAAAGTCGCTGCGGCGGGCTGGGGCTTCCCCTTCGGTGGTAGAGGAAATTCTCTCGCACCTCGCGATTCACCACAACGGAGAGCTCACTTCGCAGCAAATTTACGAGCACGCGTTCCGTCGCCTGAAGCAGCATGAACCAATCACCGCCGCTCGATACGCGCTCCGTCGGGCCCTCTTTGCGCTGGGACCGACGGGTTTTCCGTTTGAGGCATTCGTTGCTGAGCTGTTCCGTGCGTTGGGGTATACCGCCCAAACCAGCGTTCGGATGCAGGGAAGGTGTATCGAGCATGAGGTTGATGTCGTGGCGGAGCGTGGGCAGCAGCGGATTGTTGCGGAACTTAAGTTTCATAATGACCCATCGCAGCGAACCGATGTGAAGGTTGCGTTGTATGTGGTGGCTCGGTTCCAAGATATAGAGGCACATGCGCGCTCCCTTGCGGAAGGATGGCCTTACCACACACGACGGATGCTCGTGACCAATACAAAGTTCACACGTAGCACCATACGGTACGCCGCGTGCGCTGGGTTGAAGCTACTGGGATGGGGATATCCCCCCCGGGGAAACCTTCGCGATCTCATTGAGCAGACGCGTTCCATTCCCATCACTGCCCTTCCGCATCTCTCGAGGAAGCAGAAAGAGCAACTTCTGCAACGCGGCGTGCTGCTTGCTCGAACGCTTGCAACCAATCCTGAACTCCTCGAGGGACTCCGGCTTTCCTCTCGCGCAAAGGAGAGGGTGCTGGAGGAAGCTTGCCTCTTGAGTTTTCCTCGGCAAGGGGTGTATACTCGGTGGTGATATGGAGAGGATCCGCAGTGCATTCCGAGAAAATGTGCAGCAGGGCATCGTTGGGGTCTTCCTCGTGGGGTTTCTACTCGGGACACTCGTAGGGTGGCTGCTGCAGCCTGAGTCGAATGCGAATGAAACGGTGGAGGATGGAGGAAGCGGAAAGCAGGAGGAGACGGTGCCGGCAGGGCAGAGAAGTCAGGGGGTGGAAGCGCAAGGGGCAGAAGAAAACGAAACTGCAGCCTTGCGTGTGCTCGGGGCTCGTATTTCGGTGGAGGATCAGCCAGCAGGGAATGTGGTGGTCGTCAAGTCTTTCCAGCTTCCTCCCGAGGGGGGGTGGCTCGTGGTGCACGAGATCGGTCCCGATATGACACTTCGGAATGCGCTGGGCGCCCATCGCTACGACAGCTCAGTTACCTCGGGGGTGGTGGAGCTTCTACGACCGACGCAGCCGGGGAACCAATACGCCGTGGTGCTCTACCGGGACAATGGGGATCGACAGTTCTCTCTTCAAGAGGATCACCCATTCCTCGATGCGCAGACGAATGCTCCTATCCTCGATCTCTTTACAGCCCAGCCTCCAAGAGAGTAAGTTCCTGCTATGCCTTCGTTTGGCGTTGCCGCTGAGGCGATTCTCGATCACCCGCAGGTGGTGATGTTCCTCCAGCTCCTCGTGGCGCTGGCGGCAGGGATGCTGCTGGGGGCGGAGCGAACGCTTGCCGGGAAAACCGCAGGTATGCGCACGCACGCACTCGTTGCACTGACCGCCACGCTCTCCGTGGCGCTGGGGCAGCAGTATCTCGAGGCAACAGGGCGCGCCGATGATTTATTTCGCATTCTTCAGGGCATCATCACGGGGATTGGATTTCTCGGCGCCGGTATCATCCTTTTTCAAGGGGATCGCGTAAGGGGGCTCACCACGGCAGCGGGGCTATGGTTCACTGCCGGTATTGGCATTGCTATCGGACTGGGGGCGTACATCATTGCGTTGCTTGCCACAGCGCTTGCCCTGTTCGTCTACCGAATCTTGTGGGATTTAGAGCAAGGGATGAAGGAGGTGATGCAAGGGCATACTCGACCTTCTTCCCTACAAGACGGTTCTGAAGCCCAAGAGGGACAAGATCGTGAAAGGAGGGGGGCGCTATGAACCTGCAACGCCTGCGCCCGCTCTCTCGGTCGCGCATCGAACTGTTCCTCCAGTGCCCGCGTTGCTTCTACCTGCAGGAGCGGTTCCATATCCGACGTCCGAGCAGCCCGCCTTTTACCCTCAATCAGACGGTAGACGCCCTCCTCAAACGGGAGTTCGATCGCTATCGGCAACGAGGGGAGGTGCCTCCGCTCCTCGCTCGAGAGGGAATTGAGGCGGTCCCCTACCATCATCCCGATCTTCCCCGCTGGCGGGATTCTCGACGGGGTATCCGCTTTTCCCATACGGAAAGCGGTTTTGAGGTGTACGGGGCAATCGATGATGTGTGGATCACTCCGCAGCACGAACTCATTGTGGTTGACTACAAGGCAACGAGTAAGGAGACGACGCCACGACCCGCAGGTCAATGGGGCGAGCAGTACAAGCGGCAGCTCGAAGTATATCAATGGCTCTTCCGCCAGAACGGGTTTACGGTGCATCCGGTAGCGTACCTGCTCTATGTCAATGCCGTGCAGGATCGCCCATCGTTTGAGGGGAGGCTCGAGTTTGAGGAAATTCTCATCCCTCATGAGGGTGACCTCTCATGGATCGAGCCGACGCTCCTTGCTATGCGGGCACTCCTTGAGGATGCAACGGTACCGAACCCACACCCTGAATGCGCGTTCTGCCAGTACCGCAACAGGGTGCGCACAGCGTTTCGAACCCACTACTATGAAGCAGCAAAGAAAGACATCGGATCGGCACGGAATGGATCGTGAGTGGTGTCGGGCATTCGTGTGGTTCCTCGTTTCGTATGTGCCGGTGGGCTTTGTGACCACCTACGGGAACCTCGCAAAGGTGCTGGGCGTGCACCCCCGCAGTGTTGCCGCGGCCCTTCGGGCGAACCACACCTCCTCAATTCCGTGCCATCGAGTCGTTGCGGCAGATGGAAGCGTAGGGGGGTACAATAAGGGGCGGGAGGAAAAGATTCGTCGTCTCCGCTTGGAAGGGGTTCCCTTCCACAAGGGACGAGTGGACATTCACCGCATGCTTACGGTATGATGCAGCCAATGCGCTTGCTCCTCCAATATAAGTGGTGGGTTGCCCTTGCAATGCTGGTGATCGTTGGGGCTGCTGGTTTGCTTGCGTGGTGGTGGGTCAAAGGGAGCAGGATATCCCTTCCGGAAGAGGTAGCGCGGATTGACGGGCAACCAATACGCCGAGAGGTGTTCCTCCAGCATGTGCGCCTCGCGCGCGCTTCTTATTTCCCGGCAGAGGCAGCTGCTTCTTTGCCAGAGGAGGTTTTGTATACGGCGGTACTGGAGGATCTCATCGCTTACTACATCCTGCTTGCAGAAGCACGTAAGGCTAGCATAACAGTTTCAGAAAAGGAGGTCCAAGGAGCGATGGCATCGCTCCAGCACCAGCATCCCCAACGCTACATCGCGCTCCTTCGTGCGCTCGAGAATGACGAGGGACAGTTGAGGGAGCTCCTGCGTCGCGACCTTCTCATACGGCGGTACCTCGACGAAGTGTTCAAGGATGATCCCATCGTGGTGACGGATGAGGAGGTGGCGGCGGTTTACGATCTCCTCCGGCAAAAGCAGGGAGGAAACCAGCTTCCGCCACTTGAGACAGTGCGGGAGACGATACGCGAGACACTGCGCCAAGAGAAGGTGCAGGAAAGGGTGCGACAGCTCGTTGCCCGGCTTCAAAGGAACCATACCATTGAGGTGCTATGGCCAGCGGGAACCTCCTCTCCCGCGACAGCTTCATAGTCCAAGCGTATGAGCGAAGGGGTTCCTCAGCAAATGAGGCTGGATGCGGTGCGTTCCCGTTTTCTCTCCTTTATGGAGCGACGGGGGCATACCATCTTGCCTTCAGCCCCGCTCCTCCCGAAGGATGATCCGACGACTCTTTTCACCGGCAGCGGGATGCAGCCGCTCGTCCCGTATCTTCTGGGGAAGCCCCATCCTGCAGGCAGGCGCCTTGCCAACAGCCAGAAGTGCTTCCGCCAGATGGATATCGAGGAGGTGGGAGACAACCGGCACACGACATTCTTTGAAATGTTGGGAAACTGGTCGCTCGGTGACTACTTCAAACAAGAGCAGCTCGAGCAATTTTTTGTTTTTCTCACTGACAAAGAAGAAGGTTTGGGCATCGATCCAAAGAGACTCTTCGTGACCGTATTCATCGGTGATGCTTCGCTCGGCATAGAAAGGGACGATGAGAGCGCGGCAATCTGGCAGGAGCTATTTGCCCGCTACGGTATAAAAGCACCGGTGGTAGAAATGGGTTCAGAGGAGGAGGCTGCTTCCAAGGGAATGGGGAACGGCCGTATTTTTGCGTACGACGCAAAGAAAAACTGGTGGTCGCGCGCCGGGGCACCTGAGGCGATGCCGGCGGGAGAGCCGGGGGGTCCCGATTCGGAGGTGTTCTTCGATTTTGGCCCGTATGATGCTGAAGGGAGGGCGCGACACGATCCACAGAAATTTGGTCCGCATTGCCATCCCAACTGTGATTGCGGACGCTTCCTCGAGATTGGGAATTCGGTCTTCATGGAATTTGTGAAGCAGCCTGATGGGCAGTTTGCTCCCCTCCCACAAAAGAATGTCGACTTTGGCGGGGGGCTCGAGCGCCTCACCGCTGCGGTGCAGGACACCCCGGATGTCTTTCTCGTGGCCCACCAGCCGATCCTCAGACAGATTGAGGAAGCGAGCGGCCATTCCTATGGTTCTGAACCATCGGTAACGCGAGCGATGCGTATCATTGCTGACCACCTCAAGGCAGCTGTGTTCCTTATTACCGATGGGGCGTTGCCGAGCAATGCAGATGCTGGGTATGTCGTCCGCCGTCTCATTCGTCGAAGCGTGCGGTTTGCTGATGCGCTGCAGTTGCCGGAAGGATCCCTCACCTCACTCGTGCCGGTGGTCGCAGGGATGTACCGACAGGCATACCCGGAGGTTGCGGAACGAGCGGAGGAGACCGCCCGCGTCATCGAAGAGGAGGAGCGGCGATTCAGAGCAACACTTCGTCGTGGAATGCGCCTGCTCACATCCCATTTGGAGAAAGGGCAGGAGATCGATGGTGCGACAGCATTCCAACTTGCCACCACCTACGGCTTCCCCTTTGAAATGATTGAAGAGATTGCTCGGGAGCGAGGAGTTGCAGTGGACGAGGAAGCGTTCCATCGAGAAATGGTTCGGCACCGTTCGTTGTCTCGAAAGGGTATCACCCAAAAGTTCAAGGGGGGGCTCGCAGACCACAGCGAGCAGACGATTCGCTATCATACGGCAACGCACCTCCTCCACGCGGCACTGCGAAAGGTCTTGGGGGATCACGTGCTGCAGCGCGGGAGCAACATTACCGCCCAACGGCTCCGGTTCGACTTTTCCCACCCTCACCGTTTGAGCGATGAAGAACGCCGCGCGGTGGAGGACCTTGTCAACCAATGGATTCAGGAGGATCTCCCTGTCTGGAGCGAAGACCTCCCACTGGAAGAGGCGCGCCGCCGCGGAGCACTCGGCGTATTCGGTGAGCGCTACCCAGAGATTGTACGCGTCTACGGTATCGGGGATCGCAAGCAACCGGTGAGCCTGGAATTCTGTGGAGGCCCCCATGTGGATCGTACTGGTGTGTTGGGCCGATTCCGCATTGTGAAAGACGAGGCACTCGCCGCAGGCGTTCGCCGAATTCGCGCCGTGCTAGAATAGGAGCATGCCGTTGCGTCTCTCGTTTCGGAAGGCGAGGCGAGAACGGAGAAAACAGCAGACGAGAAGGATGCTCGTTCTTTCCCTTGGAAGGGAATACGCCTCGTGTTGGATTGCGCCAAAAGAGAGGGCTTTACCGCCTTTCTCTCTTGGTTACTGGCTCCACGAACCTCCTGTCCCTCCTTTCCCGATTGCGCAACCGGCAGCTGAAACGCAGCCGAATGTGATTGCCAGTATGCTCTTCACGCGGCTCGCCCAGCAGTTTCTCGCTTCACCATCTGAATTGGCGGTGATCCTCTCGCCTGGTCTCTGCCGGGAGTCTTTGGAGATGAGGGAACGGCAATTCCCAAAGCCGCAGCTTTTTGCAGAACACCTCGTGGAGTCGCTTGCTCCGGAAGAAGCAGATAGTGAGCCGCTCATCCCCTCTCTGGTGAGGGCGGGAATCATCGCAAACGGCTACCCTGTTGAGCCAACAGCGCGAGGTTCGGTCTCTTCTCTCGCGGTGGCGTTGGTCAAGGTGCACCTCCCATCTGGCGTGCTTGCATTGATGAGAGAGGTGCAGCGCCGGTTCCATGTGCGCATTCTGCCCCTCACCCCTGTGCAGCTGTTGCGGCAGATCATCCAAGAGACGCATGCTAAATCTCCATTGCAGGTGCTATGGGTCGATTGGCATACAGCGGTGTGGTACCACTGGGAAGGGTCTGTTCTCACGGCGCTACGGGAGGTTTCTCCCTTATCACTCTACGCTTTTCTTCAAACAATCCCTCGAGGATTGCAGCAACAGGTTCGGTATGTTGTGTGGAACGATGAGCGGTGTTCCAACACCCTTCAGGAAGCGCTCCTTCCCTTTGCCCGCAGTTGGATTCGGCCGGATGTGGAAGCAGGCTTTCTGGAGGATGCCACGACGTCTGTTGTCGTGATTGCGCCGTCTCTCTTCTGGGAGCGATTGATCGTGACTGCCCTCCAAGAGGAGGGGCTGTCGGCGGTAGCACCCCCTGTGTATTGGAAACAGTTTCGGGAAGAATCTTGGTGGTTTTCCCTCACCTCATTACGGAGGGAACCGCCAATCCATTTACGAGCAGTTGCCCACTTTCTCTCATTTGTGCGAGCTTAATGGGGAACAATCCTCAGGTGTATGAGAAAGAGCGACGGTGTGGTGCGGAGCAAGACTTCATTGCCGCAAGGGGTACCCCGACAGGAGACCCCTACGCGGGAGCAGAGCGACGAAACTTCCGTAGCCCCCTCGCACAGGAGGCGCCCTCAGAAACGGCTGGTGAGAGGTTGGCTTCTGTTGGCGGGAGGCGTTGTTTCGTTCTTGCTCCTTCTCGTGCTTGCAGCGCACGGGATGCATCGGGCGTGGGTGAGTATTGCCGCTGAAGCGCAAAAGCTAGAGCTTCGTATCCCGCTCCAAGAAGCAATGGCGGAGGAAGGAGGGGGGGTGCCACTCCTCCGCAGCGTCACCTTCCAAGTGCGGCGAAGCACTATCGTGAGGGCAGAGGGATCACGGTACCGCGAAGCGCCGGCAGAAGGGGTGGTAGAGATACGCAACTATTGGAGCCGCACGCCATTGTCGCTCGTTCCTCACACTCGTTTTGAGGCACCGAATGGTATCGTCTTTCGAACTCAAGAGGCGATCCGGGTGCCGGGTTTTCGAGAGGTAGATGGAACCCTCCTTCCCGGCACGACAACGGCGCGCGTGGTTGCAGACACAAGCGGGGATGACGGAAATATCCAGAAGGGGACGCCACTTCTCCTGCCTGCATTTCGGGGTATGCCGCAGTACGAACGGGTGAGCGCGGTTGCGGTGCGTGACTTTTCTGGCGGATGGAAGGGGGAGGAACCCATCATTCCCCGGGTGGAGCAGGATCGGGTGCTGCGGCAATTCCTTCGGGAGATCTCGGCGCAGGCCTTCCATCTTTCCGAAGCGGTTGCCGCATTGCCGGAGGGGTACGCATTTGTTGCGGCCTCACCTACCGTACGGCCTGTGGCGCAACGGGGTGTGTTCCTTTCAGGAGGGGCGGCGCAGCTGGAGGTTGTGTTCCGTGTTCAGGCATACGCTTTCAATACGGAGCAGGTGAAGGAGCGGCTGCTCCGAGCAGCAACCGGAAACCTCCTCGGCTTTCGGATAAGGGTAGACGAAGCGAAGCAAACGGTGGTGCTAGATGGCTTTTTCCAGCCTCGTGTTGCGGTGGGGCAGTTGAAACAGGCTATTGCAGGCAAAGATCGGGATGGCGTAGTCCGAATTCTGATGGACCGTATCTCCCTCGTGCAAGAAGTGAACCTTCAGATCTTCCCATTTTGGCGCCACACGTTTCCTGTCTCGCCGGATCGCATTGCGCTCCGTATCGACTACAGGCTTCCCGATGGTGTTGACAGGAACCCTCAAATACGGTAGGCTGCTGCCTTGCAGCTCTTCAGGCTGCGATGGCTTTCATTATGGCAACACCATCGGGGCAGCAGACCGTTGAAGGGGTGGTCGTAGAAGCGTTGCCGGATGGGTTGTTTCGAGTCGAGGTCTCCCCTGAGGAGCCGCCGGTGCTCGCATATCTTTCCGGAAAGATGCGCTACCATCGCATTCGTGTGTTGGTTGGAGATCGCGTGAGTGTCCAGCTGGATCCGTATGGGGGGAAAGGGAGGATTGTGCGACGGCACCTCGCGGAGAAGAATGCGTAAGTGAGATGATGGGATTGAAGATATGAAGGTGCGTTCTTCCATCAAAAAGCGGAGCCCTGACGATAAGATCGTGCGGCGAAGGGGGCGACTCTACGTCATCAACAAGCGAAACCCTCGCCATAAGCAGCGGCAAGGGTAAGGTGGTGGCTATGCCAATGCGTGTTGCAGGAGTGAATGTCCCTGATGGTAAGCGGCTCTTCGTCGCATTGCAGGTTATCCATGGTATAGGTCGATCTCGCGCGCTCGCCGCAATTCATACGGCAGGAGTCAATCCTTACAAAAAGGTGGAAGAGCTGACGCCAGAGGAAGAAGCGGCAGTGCGTTCTGCGGTAGAGGCCTATGCTCCATTAGAGGGGGATCTGAAGCGGGAGGTGGCGGCCAATATTCGCCGTCTGAAGGATATTCAGTCGTACCGGGGGATGCGGCACGCACGAGGATTGCCAGTGCGAGGGCAACGGACGAAGACGAATGCCCGCACGAGAAAGGGGCCGAGGAAGACGATGACATCCGGGCGACGCAAGCTTGAGAAGAAGTAGAGCGAGAGGAAGGGTATGGGGAAGAAACGCATCACGCGGAAAGGAGCTGTCTTTGTTGACCAAAGCCTGCGAGCGAGGTTGCTTCAGCGCGGAAAGGCGCGCAAGCTTGATCGGGGGGTGCTCCACATTCACGCGTCGTATAACAACACGATCGTTACCCTTACCGACCCTGCAGGCA
>WFWM01000078.1 GCA_015491145.1 Patescibacteria group bacterium
CCCTCTCCTCGAGCGCCGCAAGGAAGCCCTTGCCCCCTCCCCCACCAGAAGACCGGGCGCCGAGCAATCCCCCTCCGTGCATCATCTGGTTCACGAGCATCACTGTGATTTGCGCGAGGAACTCATTGAGTTCATCGGCGTTCAAGAGGCGGTCGAGATCTACTCCCAACGCCCGTTCAAGCTGGTTCTTGATGATGGCGCCCGGCGAGACGCGGATGCAGTCGCCGATGGACACCTCCTGGAGGCTCAGGACGACCGTCGTCCCGTCCGGCTTGAAGCACTGCTTCACATCAGGGGGTGAGTAGAACCCACTTCCGAACTCGAGGTACTTCAGCTCCGTCGCTTGGTTTTCTGCAATGCTGCGCGACACTTCCTGCTCGAGCTGCAACCGAAGCGCGATTGGGTTGTTGCCCCGCACGTACGCCATCCACGCCGGCCACCCTCCCTGCGAGAAGTCTCCGCCCATAAAGGCGCCGGGGGCATAGGAGTACCGAGAGAGCGAACAGTTCAGGCGCAAACGCGGCCCACCCTGCTCCATTCCAAAGCGATCCATCACATTGCGCACCACCTGTCGGATCTGCCGTTCGAGGTAGGCTTCCGCGCGAGCGCGCACCTGCTCACCCAGTGCCCGCGCCTGGTCCCTCACCTGGTCGGCAATTGCTTCCCCTATCGCATCGAGGCTCAACTCCCCTGTTCCCCCACTGAAGGGGTTGCACCACGCTTCCGAGAGTCCGGGTGCGTCGGGATCGAACCCTGCCTGCCGAAGCGCCGCGTATGCACTCTGCTCGGCAACCCCCCGCATCAGCGCCTTGAGGTTGGTGACGAACGACGCGCTTGCCACCCCACCCATCGCATCGGCAATGCCTTCTATCTCCTGCAGCATCTCCGCCACCACATTCCGCACGATGGTGGTGATGGCCGCATTGACGATTGTGTATGCGATGGTGTCGAGGGCGAGTTCTTTGGTGAGATGCGTTGTCTCGGCAACCGTCTCGACGGTGCTTGCGCCGAGCAGAGGCGGCCCTATCTCTTCAGAAGGGAGTGTGAGGGCGGCGGCGGGGGTAGGCAGGAGGAGGGTAAGGGCGAGAAACGCAGCGGTGAGGCGAAACCAAAAGCATCGGAAGGTCGAGGGCACCCACCCCCTCCCGTTTGGAAAGGGGGTTCCTCGCAGCTTGCTCTGTCCCAACACCCGGACTCTGCTTCCCATACTCGAGGCAGCTACCGCGCTCGCCTCGGACGAGTGCGGAAGAAGTAGTTGTGGGTGATGCGGCCATCGGCTATATAGGTATTGGCTCCTTCAAGGAAGAGGTTGAACACCGGGATAGCATTGGCGTGTTCCACGCGCGTAATGCTCACCACTTTCTCGCGAGAGCCATCGGCATGCACTATAGTGTCCCCTATTCGAAGCGGTAGCACAGGAAGCGTTGGGTTTTCTCGAGCAGTCACCCTTGGGTCAATCGCTTTCCATCCTTGCGGTGTGAGGAAGGGATGGCCGGCGGTAATGAGGGTGGCGGTATCGTTGATACGGAAAAGCGGTTCACTGGGGGACACGATGCGTTGGTACACCTCAACGATACGTGCAGGTGTTCCATCTGCAGTTTGCACGTATTCGTTGGGTTGGAGCGACGCAATGGGACGGGTTGAGCCATCGGCAAGAGTGATTTGTGCATCACGCGAAAGGCACACCACAGTCCAACCTCCCGATTCTTCCAAACTGCCGAACTCGTGCTTTCCTTCACGTCTCCCCTGCTCTGCAAGAGCAGCGTTACGCTCGTCCTGCGTCATCGAATCCCAGTCGAGTTCTTGGTAATAGGTGCTCCATTGGCGGTCGCTCAACACTGAGGGGCTCACAACACCCAGTTGGGCGAGTGATACCATTACTCGGTCAAACACCTGTTCGAGCGATACGTCCCCCGTGAGGGCAGATGCGGCTCCTGCGGCCACCGCGCCAACAGGGCCACCCACGAGGAAGCCGCCGACGACCGCAAGGAGGTTCACTCCGCCGAAGGTGAAGGCGTTTTGCTTTCGATTTGTCTGCTCCCAGTAAGAGCGTCCTTGTACCGCGTTGCTGATGGTGTTGGCGACGAGTCCACCCAATACGAACCCCATCGCTTGCCCAGCTGCTCCGGAAACCGCTGAAGTCACCGCTTGTTGCGCCAGTGAACTCCCAACCGTTGAGGCGAGCGTGGAAGCGGGATCGATGGTGAAAGAGGAGCCACCGATTGTGATGGAAAAGCTCCCGTCGTCGTATATCTCGATTGTATTTCCCTCTGTGCTGAGCGCCTCAGCCACTTGCCCGAACACCTCTTGAAGAGAAGCTGAGAGATCCTTTTCCTCTGTTGCTTCCGTTGCTTGCGATCCCGTGCCTGCGGCTGATGCTTGTGACGATGGCGAGAGAGCAGATTGAGATGAGTCCTTGATACCGAGCGCCGTCTTGACCTCTTGCACCGTTGAGTCAACTGCTTCCCCCATCTCTTTCATTACATCGGCGAACGAGACATCGCTTCGAAATGTGTACTCGGAATCTGAGGTGACGATATCATCTCGATCAGATGAGAAGGAGCGTGCAAAGGCGGGATTCTTCTGAATGAGCTTCTTCTGCTGCCATTCTTTCAGGAGACGCTTCTTCTGTTCCCGGAGGAGCTTTCTGCGCTCTTTCTTTGAAAGCTTGGTTGTCGTCGCGCTGGAAGAGGTGGAGGAGAGGGCTATGTTGAGTGCGCTTTTTGCTGCCACCGCGATGAGCTTGCCGGGATTAGAGAATACTTTCTTTGCTGGGGTTCCTGTATCGAGCGTATGGACCACCTTGCGTTTCGCAAGGGGCGAAGCGGTAGGCGAGGCGGCAGCAGAAGTTGAGCTTGTTGCTACAGCAGTTGCATCGCAGCCGAGCACTTCCCGCAGCTCAAGCTCTTCCTCTATCTCCCTTTCTATTTGGGAGATAATTTCATCTTTGCTTTGTCGGATAAACTGCCCCTCCCTCTCCTCGAGCGCCGCAAGGAAGC
>WFWM01000079.1 GCA_015491145.1 Patescibacteria group bacterium
CCTCCTCAACAAGGTCGAGCATATCGGCATCGTCCACCATATCAACCTTGTTGAGAAAGACCACAATCTTGGGAACCCCCACCTGTCGAGCAAGGAGCACGTGCTCTCGCGTCTGCGGCATCACGCCGTCGGTTGCCGCCACAACGAGGATCGCGCCATCCATTTGTGCCGCACCGGTAATCATATTCTTGATGTAGTCGGCGTGCCCCGGCGCGTCGATGTGTGCATAGTGGCGGTTCGGCGTCCAGTACTCGTTGTGCGACAGAGCAATGGTAATGCCGCGCGCCTTCTCCTCCGGCGCCTTGTCGATTTCCTCAACTCCCTTGCGGTTTGCGCCGTACCCCTCATTGCGTTCCGCGAGCGTGTTGAGAATCGCTGCAGTAAGCGTCGTCTTTCCGTGGTCGACGTGGCCGATGGTGCCGACATTGACGTGCGGCTTGGAACGATCAAACTCTGCCATACTTAGGTTGCTTAGCCTAAAAGTAACACCGGATAACCTACGAGATGCCGGTTCGTGCTGGACGGTGGGGTTGCACTCTCTCGCAAGGGCGCGATCCCCGGCCTCACGACAAAGTGCCAACCACACCGCTTCACGAAGGCAATGGGTAGCGTAGCGTGTTTCGCAGGAAGCGTCAAGCGCCGCCTTTGCCTTGGAAGGCAAAGGCGGCGCTCGCATTCCTGCGCTCTCCCCACTACGAAACCGCAGCCATCAGCTGCGCCATCACGACGGTAGAGCTCGCGAACAGTCCCGTGACGAAGAGGAGGAACTGTTCGTCGTTGAGCTCTGTGAGCGCTTCCTGCATAGTCTGTACCATACCATCACTGAATCTTGCAGCTTCACCGGAGCCGACCCCCTCCGGCGATTGGTTGCTGCTTCCAAAGAGGTGTGCCGCCTTACCGGCAAGGGTAGCACACCCATTGCGATGTAGTTATACACAGCCTACTCTGCCGGTGCCGGCCACAGCCATGGCCACGCGCAGGATTGGTAGACGCCAACCCCGTAATTGCCGCCGCCGCGATAACCGCTCGGCGAGCGACTATCCTTCGGTCGGTAGCACTCCAACGCAGCCCAGCTAATGTTGTTTCGCTCAAGATACTCGAACACCGGCTGCCACTTTCGCCGGGCAGCTTGGGGGTCGTATGGTACCTCCGGTTTGTTACAAAAAGCAGAGAACTCCGTCACAATCACAGGGTACCCTTCCTGCTGGAGCTTCCGCACCCAATACCACGGGCCATCTCTGCCTGCTCCCGGCCAGAGGTAGCCGGGGTAGGCGTGCACGCCGACTGAAGCATTCGTGTAGTCGATTCCCTTCGCGCTCGTGACCCATTCGTAGAGGTAGCGCGCTCTATCCTCCCCGGGGTCGCGGAGCCCGTACATCGGCGTCCACAAGATAATGTGCGTGCGAGGAGCGAGGGAACGGACGAGGCGGTACATTCGCTCCATATACCCCACATAGTTTGCATACATTTCCTTCTGCCACGGTCGTGTTGCCCACTTCGGGTAACCTACCGGCTCGTTGTGGATCTCATAGAGCACGTGCGGCTCGTTGCGGTAGCGTGGCGCGATCGTGCGCCAGAAGTACTGGTCCACCGCTTCATTGTATTGGCCGCAGCAAGAGGTGAAGTTAGTGATGATGACATACATCCCCATCTCTCTCGCTTTCGCCACAGAATAGTCAAGCCCCTGCAGGATGCGATTGATCTCTTCCTTGCTCTTAAGATTGGCTATCGAGTCTTGCTTCGGACCACCAACGACCGGATCCCGCTCGTTCGTGCGCAGCTTGGTGAAGCGCACATCGAGTCGAACAGCGTTGAAACCATAGACATCGCGCATCCGCTGCCACCACGATGTGGGGCGGAAAATAGAGCCATGGGCGGCTCGCAGGATAGTTCCTCGATCGGTGAGCACCGTGCCGTGCCCAACCTGCACGGGACCTCTCGGACGACGGGGGGCTGGTGCAGCACTTTTCCGACGCGGCCGGCATTGTCCTACCGGGAGGATATCGTCTCCCAAGTCTCCCCCCTTCCACACTGCGACTCCAGAGGATGATTCTCCTGTAGAGAGGGGCGGACCTGAGTCTTCAGGTTGCTGGGAAGGAGGTGAGGGGAACGAAGGAGGAGCGGGAGGGAGGGATTCAGGTGGCGCCCCCTCTCCTCCACCTTCGCTTGCGGCTGATTTCCCAACAAGAGCGTAGTAGATGGGGTTGAACTGGTTCTGCGCATCGAGGATATCTGCCCAGCTCTTCGCATTGCGCGCCTTCTCCTCTATCGCGTCGAGGGCTTCGGCATACGCTTCCGCCCCCGGCATCTGTCGCGCTGCGGCTATGTTGTTGAGGAGGCGTTCCCGTGCTTCCCGACGACCCCGCTTGCTTTTTGCCCGTTGGATATCCTCACGGGTGTGGGTTCGAAGGAGATAGAACTCATTGACGAGCCGTTGGAGCTCTTCGCTATCCTCAGCAACGAGAATGCGCTCCCGTAATTCCTGCAGCTTCGCGAGATTCGTTGCACTATCCGCACACATTCCGGCGGGAGAACCAACAATTGCAAGAGCAGGGGTTGGTTCTTGCCTCGCCCCAATCCATAACGCAATCCCGACGAGCGCTACTCCTATGCCTGCCGCCAGCACCACTTGCGCGGCTTGCCTTTTCTTCACCTCTTGCGTCTTCCACAGGCGAGCAAAACGCACCATTGCCTCCAGTGTAGCACACTCCGCACCACTCCTATCCACTCCCACCACACCTGCTGCGGAGTAAAGTGGTAGCTCCTGTTTTCAAAAAACCCACTTGTCAACCCGAGGTTGCGCGAAGGTTACGCGGCCCCTTCTGCCCGTTTTGCAATTTCTGCCGCAACATTGGGAGGAACCGGCTCGAACCGGTCGAACTCCATCGCCCAATTGCCCCGCCCCTCCGTGAGGGAACGCAGCTCCGTGGTGAAGCCAAAGAGCTCTGCAAGCGGCACCCGCGCCCGAATGACCTGCACCATCCCGCGTGGCTCCATGCCTTGAATCTGGCCGCGCTTGGAAGACAAGAGGCCCGTCACATCGCCCATAAATTGCTCCGGCACGGTAACCTCCACCCGCATCACCGGCTCAAGGAGAATTGGTTTCGCCTGCTTTGCGGCCTCCTGAAACGCCATCGAGGCAGCAATCTTGAAAGCAACCTCCGAAGAGTCTACCTCATGGAACGATCCGTCGAAGAGGTCCACCGACACATCGACCATCTTGTAGCCGGCAACGACACCACGATCCATTGCCTCGCGGATCCCCTTTTCAACCGCCGGGATGAACTCCTGCGGAATGACACCTCCCTTAATGTTGTTGATGAACTCAAAGTGCTCTTCCCGCTTCACATTTTTCGGGAGCTTCGCTATTTCCTCCGGCGAGAGCGGTTGCAGTGGCTTGATGCGAATCTTCACATGGCCATACTGACCACGGCCACCTGTCTGCTTGATGTACTTCCCCTCCGCCTCCGCTTCAGCGGTAATCGTCTCACGGTAGCTCACCTGTGGCGCCCCGACATTCACCTCCACATTGAACTCACGGCGAAGACGGTCCACGATAATTTCCAAGTGGAGCTCTCCCATCCCGGAAATGATGGTCTCCCCGGTTTCCTCATCACTCGAGACACGGAAGGTGGGATCCTCATCCATGAGCCGTCGCAGCGCAATGGAGAGCTTCTCCTGATCCGCCTTCGTCTTCGGCTCAATCTTGAGAGACACCACAGGTTCCGGGAATGTGATGGGCTCTAACACGATGGGGTGAGTCTCATCGCACAAGGTGTCGGAAGTCTTCGTGTCCTTCAGTCCCACCGCTGCGGCAATTTCGCCGGCATACGTCTCATCCACCTCAATGCGCTTGTCCGCCATAAGGCGAACGACGCGGGAGATGCGCTCCTTTTGCCCCGTTCGGGTATTGAGCACGTAGGAACCCGACTTCACTGTCCCCGAGTACACGCGGAAGAAGGTGAGCGAGCCGACAAATGGATCCGCCTGCACCTTGAAGGCGAGCGCGGCAAATGGCGCGTCATCAGATGCTGGCCGTTCTTCCTCCTCTCCTGTTTTCGGATTCACCCCCCGCACCGGCGGCACATCGAGCGGCGAGGGCAGGTAGTCCACCACCGCGTCCAACAGCAGCTGCACGCCCTTGTTTTTGAGCGCTGAGCCGCACAAGACGGGGAAGATGCGATTCGTAATGACTCCCTGCCGAAGGGTACGCTTGAGATCCTCCACCGGAATGTCCTCGCCGTTGAGGTAGCGCTCAGTGAGGGCATCATCGAGCTCTACAATTTTCTCCACGAGCTCAGCCCTCCGCTGCTCTACCTCTTCCTTCAGATCCGCGGGTACCGGATGCGCAACGACGCGTTCTCCCCGTTCCCCTTCAAAGGTGTACGCCTGCCGCGTGAGGAGGTCGATGACGCCTTGGTGGGCATCCTCCTCCCCCCACGGAATCTGCAGCCGCACCGCATTCGGTGTGAGGCGCTTCAGGATGCTCTCAAAGGAACGCTCAAAGCTTGCCCCGGTACGATCGAGCTTATTGATGAAACAGATGCGCGGCACCCCTCCCTCTTCCGCGTAGCGCCAGTTCGTCTCCGACTGCGGTTCCACTCCGGCTACTCCGTCGAACACCACGATGGCGCCGTCGAGCACGCGCATCGATCGCTTCACTTCTGCGGTGAAGTCGATGTGTCCGGGCGTGTCAATGATGTTGAAGGAGTAGCGCTGGCTCTTGTCCTTGTCGGAGACATCCGTCTTGGTCCATGTGCAGAATACCGCCGCTGCTGTGATGGTGATGCCTCGTTCGCGCTCCTGTTCCATCCAGTCGGTTACCGTCTCCCCCTCATGCACCTCACCAATTTTATGGCTCATGCCGGTATAGAAGAGGATGCGCTCCGTCGTGGTCGTCTTGCCCGCATCAATGTGGGCAATAATGCCAAAGTTGCGAACACGCTCGAGCGGATACTCACGAGCCATAGGAACGTTTGCTTACCACGCCAAGTGGGCAAAGGCACGGTTCGCCTCTGCCATTCGGTGCACCTCCTCCTTCTTCCGTACCGCCGCACCCTCGCCATCGGCTGACGCCATAATCTCCTGCGCGAGCACCTTGTAGAATGGCTGGTTCGTTCGGCTCGCACGAGCAGCCTCACGGATCCACCGGAGCGCCAACGCTTGGGCGCGTTCCGGCCGCACCTCCCGCGGCACTTGGTAGTTTGCCCCTCCGACGCGCCGGGATCGAACCTCCACCGTCGGCATCGCATTCTTCACCGCCTGTTCAAAGGTAGCGAGCGGATCCCTCCCTGCCTCCTTGATGAGATCGAAGGCCTGATAGACAATTTTCATTGCTTTTGCCTTCTCCCCGTCCCACATAATGTAGTTGATGAACTTCGCAACAAGCCGCGAATGGTACCGCACATCAGGATCAGGAGCCTTCCGTTTCGGCGCCGGTCGACGCATACGCACCTACCCTTACGCACTCTTTGGCCTCTTCGCACCGTAGCGGGAACGACCCTTCCTCCGATTCTCCACCCCGGCGCAGTCGTACACACCACGCACGATGGTGTAGCGCACACCGATGTCCTTCACACGGCCGCCCCGCACGAGCACGACCGAGTGTTCCTGCAAGTTGTGCCCTTCTCCCGGGATGTATGCCGTCACCTCCTGCCCGTTTGAGAGGCGGACGCGGGCAATCTTGCGGATTGCCGAGTTCGGCTTGCGTGGCGTCGTGGTCGTCACCTTCACGCACACGCCCCGCTTGAACGGCGAGGGGTAGTAGGTCGGGCGGTTCTTGAGCGTGTTGAAGCCAAAGCCGAGCGCTGGCGCCTTGCTCTTGCGCTCACGAGGTTTGCGTCCTTTCCGAACGAGTTGGTTGATCGTTGGCATACCGACAGTCGAAACCTACTACAAAAAGTGCACGGCGTTCCGATGCGCGCCTACCCTACCATTCCCTGTAGCCTCTTGCAAGGGAAAGTCAGGGCACGTGCTACCGTCGCACCGTCGCCATCAGGAAGATCCAGTCAGGAAGCGAACCACCCAGTACACGACTGCTGAGAACCACTCCCCAGTCACAAGGATAAGGAGCAGGAGCACCGCCGCAAGGCCAGCCACGCCCCACGAAGCAAGCGATGTTTCGAGGGTGGCCATCCAACGCCTGCCGGCTGGCGGGAGAAAGTAGGCAAGCACCTTCGAACCATCGAGGGGTGGAACGGGGATGAGATTGAAGAGAGCAAGCACTATATTGATAACCACCGCCTGCTCTGCAAAGGCAACGATACTTGCATTCTGGAACAGCGAAGCCGCAACCCTTGCAATGAGCGCAAAACAGACCGCGAGCACGAGATTTGTGGCCGGCCCAGCAAACGCCACGAACGCCTCTCCCCACGAAGCCCGGAGATTTTGTGGGTTGTACGGCACTGGGCGAGCCCACCCAAAGAGAAAGGGGGAACCGGAGACAATGAGGACGAGGGGAAGGAGTACTGAACCAATGGGGTCGATGTGGACGAGCGGGTTCATAGTGAGGCGGCCTGCGTACGCTGGTGTTGCATCACCGAGCGCGTAGGCAGCGTAGCCATGCGCCACCTCATGCAGCACCACCGACACGATGAGCACGAGCAAGAAAAACAGGCCCTCTACGCCTCCCATTGCCCGTAGGCTACCACACATCGCCTTGCCTTGACCACCGTCGACCTGCCTCTCCACTCATGCGATGCGGCGTTGCCAACGGGCAAGGAGTATGCTTTACTGCCCGCGTATGGCAAAGCGTTGCGCCGTGACTGGCAAGAGCTCGCAGGTGGGGGGGCGCTACTCAAACCGCGTCCGTGCCACCCAGTTTAACCCCACCGGGAAGGTGCGGCGCAAGGCGAACATTCAGCGGGTGCGCATCTATGTGCCGGAGCTCAAGCGGCACGTCGTAGTGAACCTCTCCACCAAGGCGCTTCGCACCATCAGTAAACGAGGCGCCTTCGCGGTACTCAAAGAGGCGGGGGTTATCTAGGAATCTCAGAAAGAGATCCCCGATGGAAGGGAGAGTGAGTCGCTCTAGCCTCTTGCGAGAGGCACGACGGCAGCACGAACGCGCTGCCATCGGAGAGTAGGATGATATCGCCGTCGCGTGCCGTGAGGCACCACGGCACGCGGAACCGTTCGAGCCGCTGGAGCACTTCCTTGTGTGGGTGTCCAAATGGGTTGCCTTGCCCAGCAGAAATGAGCGCGAAGCGGGGGTGAATAGCGTTGAGCCACCATTCGTCCGTAGAGGTGCGAGAACCGTGATGGCCAAGCAAGAGCGCGTCGCTTGCAAGGCGTGTTCCATACAACCCTGCAAGGTAGTGCTCCACCTCCCGTGGCGCATCCCCGGTGGCAACGAACGTCGCTTCACCGTAGGTAA
>WFWM01000080.1 GCA_015491145.1 Patescibacteria group bacterium
CCGTTCGAGGTTGTCACGCTGCCGCAGGAGAGCGGCGATGCGTTGCTCGTCTCGCTCTGATTCGGGTTTGCTCTGTTCTTTGGTGAGTTCCTCCGCAACCTTCTTCTCTTGCTCCTCGATGACATTACGCTCTTTCTGCGCCTGCACCACCTCTGCTTCCCTCCTTTCAGCTTGTTCTTGAATTTCCTTCGGGGGTTTCCGTTTTGCCAGTTCTACGATCGATTCTTTCATAACACGCTGCACATCACGCTCATACTCGGAAAGCGGCTGTTTCAGACCCATTTTGGCGAGCCACTTCAACACAGGACCCGCCTTTTCCCCTTGCCCCGTGTAGAGCACTTGCCCGACCTCTCCTGCAAAGTGCGCCACAGGAACCCCAAGGCCCTCGTACACCCTACCGAGCAGTCGGCGGCTCAACCGTTTATCACTACGCAGCGCAATACTCTTGCGTTCAAACTCTTGCATCTTCTCTTTCCCTTTATCCATCAACTTTTTCCCAACAGTACCTACTCCTTTTCTACCGATAGCCTGAAGAGGGTACACTGGAGCGCGGGCAGCACGGAGCACCCTAGGAGCTGCAGCACCAAGCGCTGCTCCAGCGACTGAGCCTCCTAGCCAGCTGAATCCGAGCGTAGCCCCCATCACACGCCACTTATTCTTCTGCAGCCACTGGTGGACCTTCGCGCCGCCAAACTGCTGGTCGCTAAAGGAGGCACTGAACTTTTTCGCGATGGCGAGGCTGCCCCATGCGAGCCCGATGGTGACGGCAAAGAAGAAGAGAATGGCGTAGCCGGCGGAAGAAGTGCCGAGGAACGCATCGTCATAGGCTGAGTTGGATTGGACGAGGAACGACATCTTATCCACGAGAAGGAGCGTAGCCCACAGGCCAAACAGGAGCACGGGGGCAAAGAACGACTCCCCCACGAGCTTGCTCCACCACAGGCGCGCGTACTGCTCGAGCGACGGGATTGCCCACGCGACGAACGCAAACGGCGAGAGAATCATCAGCGCAACGAGGTAGATGAAGCGCACGAGCAGCAGCAGGCCGGCGGCAAGGAAAATTACACCGAGCACAACCAGGAGCACTGATCCCCCCAAGAAGATTGCTGCTGCCGCCTTCGAGTCTTTCTTCTCTTCCGAGTCGGCGAAGAGGCCGGCGAGCCTGAGGCGCGACATAAAGGCGCCGGAGTACCCTTGGCCCGCACACTGCCACAGGTTCCGCATTGCTGCGAGGAGGCCGTCTGCCTTTCCGGCTGAACAGTCCTTTGGGTTTGCATCGATGGTGGCGTAGTACAGCTCCGCCGAAAACATATTCGCTACCTCGATGACCAGTTTTGTGAAGAAGAGGCTGAAGTTGACGAGGATGGCGGCAATGAGAATGTAGGCGATGGTGCGGAGGTACTGGAGCTGCCTGATGCCAAGCACGAGGAGCGCCCCCACATAGACGATGCCGAAGATGAGGAGGAGGTTGACAAAATCCCGCACGAGGGTCCACACCACCACGATGGCGTTCTCATTCCCAACCCCGAGATGGGAAACGAACCACCCCATGTTGATGACGGTGAAGTAGAGGACGGTATTGAGAAAGGAGCCGGTGATGCCGGCAAAGATGCCAGAGAGCGTGAGGAGGAACTGTCCGATGGCGGTGGCGACTTCAAAAATGAAATCCATAGGCTCGCATCGGCAATTGTAGGATGGGCCGGTTCCCTGTCAGTGTAGCACACACTGCGTTTGCGAGAGTGTGTGCGTGTGCACAACTTCACTTGGGTGGGTTGCCGTATCGAAGCACGCCGCGCACGAGAGGTTCGCCAGAGGCGACGCTCGGGAAAGTCCACACACCAAAGGAGCGAGCACCACTCTTCCCCCGCACCACCGTGAGGGCGAGCGTGGGGTCGAGCGATTGCGGGAGAATGTGGCCCGGGAACACGAGCTCCCCGAGCGACACCCCTTTCTGGGGCAGGACCCACACATCCTCGAGCGTGATATTCCGAAGCGCGGTTCCGTAGGGACTCCAGACGGCAAGGAGGCGGCCCTGCTCGAGGCGGGTGTGGGTGCGCATAAGGCGGACATTGCGTAAGAATGCTTCCTCCAACACATCACCGGAGGCTGCAGGGGCGAGTCGTATCCCAAGATTGTTGCTCGCTACCGTGCTCCCGAGCACCTCGATCCGCTTGAGTCTTCCCCGCCACGAAAAGGCGCCGACTGCGTTTCGGCTATCGAGCACTGTGAGGGAGCTTGAGGCAATAATTATTCGTGTGGGGTCAGCCTGCAGGTTGCGGGCATCGAGGAACACGGCCCCCGTGTCAGCGCGTCGGGTATCGATGCTGGAGGAGGCAATGATCACCACACCCGGGCTCGTGCGGACTACGGTGAGTGCAGCGGATGATCGCACCACCATGCTTGCAAGCGGCACGAGCGTCAGGTTCGCTGCCACGACGGTTCGATACCCTTCAATCCGTACCGGGCCGAATATCGGCACGTGCTGCGTGTTGGGAAGCACGACAAGGTCTTGATCGGCGCTCCCCTTGGGAGGGGAACCACCAGCAGGCGGCACTCGCCACACCGCCGGATGCTCGAGCGGGGTGCGGAAAAAGAGTGGCCCGAGGATGTCTTGCAGCTCGGTTGCCATCGAACGAGGGGGCTTCTCTGCTTCGGGCTCGGAGGAGCCACCTGCGGAAGGAACGGTAGCGGTTGGAGACCGCTGTTGCTCTGAAGGGGACGCTGGAGTTGCGACCTTGCGGTGGAGTGGGGGTTTATCTGGAAGAGGCAAGGTGGCGCGCGGTTGAGACAAGGCTTTTTCCCTTTGCGCACTTCTCGAATCGAACGGTGGGGCGGGATTGCCGGATTCGGCAGGTTCCGTTGTTTGGAGAGAGGTGCCCCACAGCACTACAGCCGCCACTACCCCAATGAGGAGGGAGAAGGCAACGAAAGGGAGCGTCGAGTGTTGCCGCATATGCTGAAAGCGCGTTTTCCTTTGTTGTGTCGAAAGTATCACGGTGCGACGCCCTGCCACGGAGCAAAGGGCCCTACATCTCTCTCGGAGAGGCGTGGCGGTTCTTCAGCTGGTACCGATGCGGTTTCGCTCACCTTCGTGTTCTCGTGGAGGCCGTAGGAAATGGGCCCATCGTGCCCCTCTACCTGTGTGGCGAGGGCGGGGAAGGTGTGCTGGAGAGAGTACTGGTGGCCGATACGGAGCACCCCTTTTGTGTTGCGGACAAGTACCTGGTATGCCTGCAGGTGAGGCCCTCCCTGCGCATCCCACGCATCCCACGGTTTGTTGCCGGCGAGCAGCCTGATGGAACCAACTACATTCTCAAGGATATGGTAGGGGCCAACAACCTCAACCGTTGTGTTCTCAAAGCGGGAGCGGCGGATGGTGTGGCAACAGCCATCGCGCACTTGAATTGCCCCACCGGCAGAGATGATGTGGGAGTCTTCCAAGTGCATTCCCGCCTGCTTCATATCGATAATGGTTCGATCGCGCGGCACATTGCCGTAGAGATAGCGCATCACCCAATTGATCTTGTGGGTGAACCGCAGCCGGTTTTTGTTTCCCGCTGGCCCTTGTGCTTCGATGAACTGCGAGTTGGGGGCACTGTAGGGGAGGCCGCTTGCACCGCCGGTGAGGAGGCACCGTTCGATGGTGAGGTTGTCAAACCAGTCTCGCTCCGACTTGAACACGGAACGGATTGCTCCAACCGAGGAAGGATTGCGCCACACCTTTCCGAATAACTGCTCCGCTTCCTGTGTCGTGTAGAGGCGTAGCTCGCAGTAGTCAACGCGGGCGTTTTTCCCTCGCACAAACTCTACCCCCACACTGTCTCCCCCGTTCCTGAATGCAGGCCAGATGCGCACCCGTCGCAGAACGTGGTTTTCTCCTGACACCACTGAGTAGGAATCTTTCAGATCCACACCATAGATCCAAATGTTGCGGGAGGATTCTGCCAGACGAAGCCCGCCCTGCAGGTGGGCTCCGAGGATTGTGCGAGCACGAATGACGATGGGTGCCTCCGCAGTACCTTTCTTGTTGATGATGAGCGTTTTCTTATACGTTCCATTTTCAAGGATGATGTGGTCGCCCGGTTGGGCTCTCGCAACGGCCGCACGAAGCTCACGGTCGTTGCGCATCACTACCTCGCGTCGGGCCGGAGGGAGCTCTTGGGTGATGTTTGGTGTCCATGCAGAAGGTGAGGGGGCGTCTGCCTGTGAAGGGATATCACTGGAGGGAGGAGCCGCGGAGTCTTCCGGCAGAGGAGGGACCAAGTGGGGGGAGGAAGTGGCGGTCTCCTCGTCCTTCGTAATCCCTTCACCCAACACATCCTGCAGTTCACGGTCAATGGAAAGGAATACCCTGCCGTATGCCTCAATTTCCTCGAGCGTTTGCGCGTTCTCGACGAGGTTCCGCAGGCTCTGCAGCTTTTCAATGGCGGTTTGGTATGCCTCGCAACGCTCCGCCTTTGTTGCAGCGAAGACAGGAGGCGGCGCTTCCTGCCCTCTCAACCATAGTGCCCCCGCCACGAAGGACAGGGAAGTGGCGGCTGCGATGGCTGCGCGAAATATGGGTGTCGGTTGTTGTGGAGTTTGTGCCATACGCTTCACTCAAAAAGCGGCAAGAGGCGCGTCTGCATCTCCCCTCCGGGTCCCGGTGCAAAATGCTTTGTGAGGATGGTATTAAAGATTGCCGCAAGGAGCATCTCGCGATCCCCGGCGGTTGCATCAGGTGTGGGGGATTCTAGGAACGCTTCAGGCTGCACCAAGGTCCATCCGCTGTCGAGGGGGGAGGTAGGAGAAGTGATCCACTGGGCGAGGAGTACCGTAGACCCATCAGCCTTCCGCCACACCATTTGTGGGTTTGCGATTGCAACACCTTCATTCTCTTCATCAAGGAGAATGCCGAAAGTGCTGAGGACCGCTTCGTCTGTCCACGAGCCCCCTCCGCGAAACACGAGGTAAGTGGTTCCTTGCGCCTCATTACGACGCTCTGTAGTCTTGCCAGAGGCAATACCGAACTGCAGGAGCGTGCCTGCGGTGATAGGCCATCCGAAGGATTGGGCAGTCTCAATTACTTCGTTTGGCGAAATAGCAAACTGGCGGAAGTTTGGGAGTGTGCCGCTAAAGAGCGCAACCACTTCCCCTTGGTCGACCGTTCGCCACTGTTCTCCCACTAGCGGATCGGATGAGATAAAGAGTTCGATAGAAGAACCACATTCGCGAGCTGCCAAAGTTTGGATAGAGCCAATTTTTGCGTCGATCGCATTGAGGAGGCCTTGCCGTTGCGTTTCAAGCTGGCTCCCCTCCCTCTCCTCGAGCGCCGCAAGGAAGCCCTTGCCC
>WFWM01000081.1 GCA_015491145.1 Patescibacteria group bacterium
GATTGCCCTGCTCCGGGAAGGGAAGCTTCTTGCCTTCCTCACCGACGCTGGCACACCCGGCGTTGCCACCACCGAGAGCGTGCCTGCCATACCCTCATCCTGCCACGGGGGCCCCGACGCTGCCACCGCTGCAGCGCTTGACAAACGATTGGGAAATTGATTTAAGAGGGAGAAGTTCCTCCCCACCTTTCTTGGGGGAGGGGGCTTCTGAGTCCCCTCCCCCATTTTTTATGACAACTCACCCTCTGCCCTCTCCCCTACCAACCGGCGCGCTACCTTGTAGCCCTCTCCCGCACCCAGCGTGAGCACCACGGTGTCAGAGCCGTACCGCTGCAGGAGCCGTGCCGCTGCATCGAGCGAGTCTACGAACCGCGCATTGCCGGCAAGCGCATTGACCGCCTGCACAAGCGCACGGGAGGACACGCCGGGGAACGCTTCTGGCCGCTCCCGCGCAGGGTAGATGGGCAAGACGAGCAGCTCATCCGCCTGCGAGAGCGCCTCAACGAAGCCGGTGAAGAGATCCCGCGTGCGGGAATAGAGGTGGGGATGGAAGAGGACGGTGATCCGACGGGAAGGAAACACCTCCCGCGCTGTGCGGATTGCTGCAGTAATCTCGGTCGGGTGGTGTGCGTAGTCGTCCACCACCTCTGCTCCCGATGGCGTGGTGCCGTAGCGCTCGAACCGCCGCCAGACGCCGCGGAAGCGGCTCAACGCTCCATCTGCAGCCGCCAACGCATCCGCGCCAGCAAGTGCCCGAACTGCCGCACGCGCTGCCTTCGCGTTCGCGCGGTTGTGCTCGCCGGGCACTGCGAGCCTCGGAACAGGCTCCCGCGTGTAGTCCACGAGGGCGACGCCCTCCGGGAGGGCGCGAACCGCCTCCGCGATAGTTGGCACGCTCGGGTTCGTGATGAGCGCCCCGCCGGGAGGGAGCGTGGCGACCACTTCCCGAAAGAGATCGATGAGTGCGTCAATTGATGGAAACGAGTCGGTGTGGTCCCACTCAAGGTTCGTCAGCACGAGGTGGGAGATGGTAAGGTGGCGGATGTGGCGCCGATACTCGCACGCCTCTACGACGAGGCACGCATCCCCCAGCGAGAGGAGGTTGCTCCCTTCCGGAAACTGCGGCACGAGAGAGCCGACGATTGCGGTGAGAGGGAGCCCGGCCTCCTGCAAGGCGAGCGCCGCCATTGCGGTAGTCGTCGTCTTGCCGTGAGAGCCGGCAACGGCAAGCACGCGGGGGAAGGTGCGGCTCACTGCCCCAAGCGCCGCAAAGTACGACTGCTGCGGAATGCCGCGACGCTGCGCCTCCTGCCGCTCCGGATTCTCCTCCCCCACCGCATCAGAGTACACGAGCAGCTCACACCCCTGCGGCACATTCGCAGCGGTATGCCCCGTGGCAACCCATACCCCCTTGCGCTGCAGGAGCGAGAGGACGGGGGAGTCTTTGTCCCGATCCGAACCACTCACTTGCCAACCTCGCTGGAGATACAGCTGCGCGAGCGCCGACATCCCGACCCCCCCAACGCCAACGAAATGCACCTTCCGCATAGGCGCCTCCAGCGTAGCACACCGATTCGTTCACCTCGCATAGAGCACCCCACCCACCCTATGCCTCCTCGTAGGAGAGAAGTTGCGCAATTGCTCTACCTTTCTTCTCCCACACTTTCATAAGCCACTCCTGCTCCTTTGGCGTGATCGCACTTCGAAGGCGAGACGAAGCATCCGGGGCGTTCTCTTTTGCCTGCAAGAGAAAGACGAACCCCCAGAGCGTCGCCTGTGCGGAAAGGTCCTGCGAGAGCCGCTCAATGAAATCGTCCCTCCCCCACCGAACCCAGCTCACCAGCGGCAGCGGCTGCACGATCACCCGCGCGAGCATCGCGGCCCACTCCTGCATCCTCTCCTCCTGCTTACGATTCAGGATCATATGCTCCCGTAGGGAAGGAGGAAGCGTGCGGCGGAGGAACGTAGCCAACGCCGCCCCCACCGAAGCTTCAGGGATGCGCGAGGTAGCGCTGGAGACTACACATTCGGCAATGGAACGCTCCTCCTTTCGCTCCAGAAGCTCACCCCGCTCCTGCGTGGACGCCGGCTCCTGCTCGGGCTGGCACCATCGGCGCGGCACCACTACCACCTCCTCAAACGACCGCACCGATGGGCGGACCTCAGGAATGATCCGTCCATCCCGTCTCCGATGCACGACGATTGCGCGGTACGGCTCCGTCTTGAGCCGTTCGTTGAGTGCTTCCTCGACCTGCTCGCGCAGCTGCTCCGGTGAAGGGATTTGCCGCCTTCGCTCCCACTCCTTCACTTTTTCTTTCCCAATGAGCTGTGTGATCAAATACCAATCTTCCCTTGTCGGATTCCACCCATGCTCGAGTCGATCCAAGAGTCGGAGCACATCGGTAACGAGCGTGTACGGTTCCCGCTCGCTCTTACGCCCCGGCATTCGAGTGTAGCGTGCGAGCAAGCAACGCACGAATCGCTCATCGTCTCCCTCCTGCCTCGGCAGGAGCCGCCCCCGCACCGTCCCCGAGGCGTGGGCGAACTCGCGGGCAATGTTGCCCCGCCTCAGCCGACCACGCATTCGAGCACGCCGCCAACGCTCGAGCCAAACAACAAAGACGAGGAACCGAAGGAGCGCCCGGTAGTTGTCGAGCGCTTCCTCGAAAGTAGGATATCCGCCTCGGAGGAACTCATTCCGGAGGAGTTGCGGATTGCTCCAACTTTCCGACGGGAGTGCGGGGAATAGCGTCTTCAGCGTATCAACTGCACGCAACAGAGCCTCCCTCTCCACCGGATCCTCGCCCTCGAGAATGACGGAAAACTCTTGTTCGAGCGCTTCCGTATCTTCCCCAAACCGCTCCCGCCACCGTTGCACGATTCCCTCCTCCTGTAACCCTTCTGCAGTATGGGTGGCTGCTTCCCGCTTACGCTCCATACCCAACCCTCTCATCACTGCCGAGCTTCCTTTCTATCGTAGCGGGTTGCCGCCCGCACGGCTTGCACAAACTGCGCGCCACGGTCGAACTCGTTCCGGAAGAGGCCGAAAGAGGCGAACGCCGGCGTGAGGACTATCGCTGCCCCATCACGCGCCCGCTGGAGCGCGAGCGACACCGCCTCCGCCATATGCTCTGCGATGGGAGTATCCTTCACTCCAACCGTAGCAAGCGCAGCAGCGAGGCGAAGGGTACCGCTGCCCGGCAGGAGGACAATGGAAACGGAGTGTTCCTGCATAAAAGCGGCGAGCTCTTCGTAGCGCTCCTGCGGCAGCCCCTTGTCTGCCCCACCGAGAATGGCGACAAGATGGGGGTGTCGGGGAAGGAGCGCCCGGAGCGCCGCGATCGCCGCCTGCGGCGTCGTCGCCGTGGTGTCGTTGTAGAAGGTAATGCCCCGCCATCTCGCCACCGGCTCGAGCCTGCCCGGCACCCCCGGGAAACTCGCAAAACCCTTTGCAATTGCCTCCTCCGACAGCCCCCACGCCCGAAGCACTCCGTAGGCGGCTGCCGCGTTCCATCGGTTGTGCTCGCCAAGCAGATGCGGGGTCGGAGGCACCTCAGGCGTCGGTTGGGCGAGCACCACCCGTTTCGGCACCTGCCGCGCAAAACCGAATCGGCCAATTGTATGGAGCACTGAGGGAGTGGCAACGAGCACCCCCTCATCCTTCGGCTGGTGCGCGAAGATGTGTGCTTTGTCGGCAAAGTAGGCAGCGAGCGAGGGGTAGTAGTTGAGGTGGTCCTCCATAAAGGAAGTGAACACGGCGATGCGAGGAGAGAGGCGGCGCGCCCCGAATCCCTGCAGCTGCCACGAGTCGAGCTCGAGCACTGCAACATCGTAGCGTTCTGCCTCCGGCAGGAGAGCGAGCGTAGACACCCCCACGACATTCCCGCCAAGGAGCACGCGTGCCCCCGCCTGCGTGAGGGTGTGTGCAATGAGGTGCGCGGTGGTGCTCTTGCCTCGGGTGCCAGTTACCCCGATGATGGGAAGGGGGGCAAACGCTGCAAAGAGTGCCGTGCTCATTTCTACGGGAACACCGTGGGCTTGAGCGTGCGCAATGTATGGACTCCCGAGCGGAACGCCGGCCGCCTTGAGAATGAAGTCGCGATCCACGAAATCTTCATAGCGGTGCTCTCCCAAAACGAACCGTATGTTGCGAAAACCTTGGAGCCTGGCGAGGGAGAGTGCGAGCTCCTCCGCTGATTTCAGATCCGTCACCACCACCTCCGCGCAATGCTCGGCAAGGAACACGGTATCCCCAACACCCCGGCCGAGCAACCCGAGCCCCATCACCGTCACCCGCTTGCCAGCGAAGAATTCCCGCCACCCCATCATTTCCTACGCTAGCACACCCGCCCTTGTGCCGTGGCAACACCGCCTATGGAGTGGTAGAGTGCACGATGCACAATGGTATGCCTCCTTCCAATGGTGAACCGAGACGACGTGATCCTCTCACACAGCTGCGCAGGCTCGCGAGAGAATCTACCAAGTGGCCTCTTCGGGAGAAGCGGGAGCCACTTTCGCCTCAGGACATTGAACAGGCAGCCACATATCTTCTCGAACGCTTCCGAGCGCAACTCCCCTCCCTCGAAGAGCTTTGCTTCCGGGCTCGCGTGCGGGGAACGACACAGGAGGAAAGAGAGGTGAAGACGACGGAATTCCTCAGCGCCACATCCCAAGGAACCTTCTTTTTCCTGCTCCGCCGCGAAGGGATCGATGCAGAGGACTACCTCTGGAAGCTCATCGCTATCCTCGAGGGGGAATTGCGCCTCTTCTTCTCCCACCCCACCCTTTCTCCGGAAGAGGAGTGGCGGATCCTCCAGCGTGCCGCAACAGATGTGGCCACAGAGCTCGCTCACTTTCCCAATGAAGAAAGTGGTCGCCTCTGGATTCACACGAACCTCATTGCGAACGCTTTCGCAATGTTTCTCCTTGCGCGAGTAGAAGGGTGGGCTCTTAGAAAGAATGCTGCAGATATCCCTCAGTTTTTGGTGTCGCAGCAAGATCATACGCTCCCCAACCAAATTCTCTCGTCATCGTTACACTTCGCTCGCGAGAGCCTCCAACAATGGGAATCAGAGCGAGATGCGGAAGATTTTGGGGAACTTCTCTCTCCCCTGCCGGAGAACGACGCGCTCCTCAGCTGGTACCATATGCAGGCGAGCTCCGGCCTCGTGCAACGCTTGCTCCCTGAGCGATCTTCGGAGACAATTTCACCAGAAATCCTCCTTACCGCTGCATTCCTCCTCGCGCAGAAAATGGAAAATCCCTTGCAACCAGCAAGAGAAACACCAACAGAAGATGATGAAGAGGAGGTGAAGGCGCAGCGTATTGCACGGCTCCTCCTCTCCTTCCTCGCGCTCTACGATGCTTCCTTCCTCCCCCACTCGTAGGCTTGCCTCTTTCCCCACTCTTCCCTACACTGCCCGTATGCCAGAGCGGGAGCCGCACCCTGCCCCATCTGAACAGCCCGGTTCTGGGCTCCACACTGATCCGCTCCCACCCGCGCTGCAGCTGGGAGAGACGAAAGAAGAACCGCTGAGTGCGTCGGTGCGGGAGCAGCTGGTCGCTGATCTACTTGACTACCTCCTTGCCCAAGTGAAGAAGCTGGAGCGACACCGTAGCCAGCGAATACTCGCCGCGCCACTCTCTCTGGAAGACCCCTCTGACAGAGTCGTCGCCCTCACCGCCCACTTCTTCCAAGACGAGGGGAACCGAGTCTCACTTGCGGTACCCAAGTGGCTCCTCGAGCACGCCCTCCATAAAGCGCGTGAGCGGTGCACTGAGCTCGAGAAAGCACAAAGGGTGGCTGCCACTGCACAGCGCTACGCAGGGTACCACATTCGCGCGGAAGAGCATTTACGCCATTGGGAGTGTGTCGTGCGCACACTTGAGCTTCTCCTCGCCAGTTTTGCACCTCCACCGTGGCGAGATCGCTAACCCCCTTCCCCTCGCAGGCGCCGGTTGTAGGCAACCGCCGCCTCAAGCACTGAGAGGTCCACACCAACTTCCTTCGCAACCGCAAGGAGTGCGGCTGTGTCTTTCGGGAGACATTTTCCGCCAAACCCACGATCTTCCGGGTACACGAGGGTGCTCGCTAATTCGATCCTGCCATCCTGCAGCCAAAGCTCCCGCAGCTCGTGGTAGTCCACGCCGAGAGAAGCAGCGAGGTCGTACAGCTGGTTGCAGAACGCTACCTTGAGCGCAAGGTAGCTGTTGGTTGCATACTTCACGAGCTCTGCGGTCGTGCTGCCGGTCTGAAGGTAGCGAACCTGCGGGCCGGCAACGCGCTGCCAGATGCGGATAGCTGCGGCTGTATCTTCCCGCTCCCCTCCGAAAATGTGGAAGCGGTGCTGCCGCATATCGGTGAGATGCGGGTAAGGTCGCTCACCTGTTTGGAATACCGGGTAGTTACCTTCGCCAATATACTCAGGAGAGAATACGATGCGCTTGCCGGTTGCTTGGCGCAATCGTTCCGTCGTTCCCGGGGGCACCGTGCTCTTGATGACAATCAGCGATGAAGGGAGCCTCTCCACCACCGATTCCACGATGGAGAGATCAGCGGCGCCTTCCGCCCCCTGCGGTGTCGGCACGCACACGACGCTAACTGCCGCCTGTTGCAGCGAGCGCAACGAACGGACAAGTTGGATTGCCGGCGCAGTTCCTCTCGGCAAGGAGCGGTACGCCGGATCATAGACGAGAACGCGGTAGTGCGACGCGAAGAACGCGGCAACCGCTTTCCCCACATAGCCGTACCCCACCACCCCAATTGTTGCTTGTGGCGAGGGCTGCCGCTTCTGGCGCTTCCCACCCCTTCTCGGTCGCGAGACCATGCGCCTTAGCATACCATACTGTTTCCACTTTAGAGAGATGATGCGGTGTGGTAAGATGCAAAGCAGAGGGCATGTGGCGGAATTGGTAGACGCGCTGGCTTCAGGAGCCAGTGGGGCCACCCCCGTGGAGGTTCGAGTCCTCTCATGCCCACAGCGCACCGAGGCAAGGCGGATCCTTGCGGGGTGCTGTGGTGTGTGGCAGGAGGGACTCGAACTGAGCCCAAACCGAAGGTTTGGGCTGGCGCGAAGCCGGGGCCGCGAGTTCTTAGCCGCAGCGAGCGCAGAGCGCGAAGCGAGGACTTAGAAGTGGTGGCCGAGTCCCCCTGTCCCCAGCGCAGTATCCTCCCAATGCAAAGACGTACCGGCCAGAGCGAACCAAGTGCACTTACCCCTCCACACCATCAAGCGTCTCTTCACGGAGAGGAGGCGTTGTGCAATGGCTCTTTCGCAGCGTCAGGAACGCATAGGGAATGCTGCCGCATATTCGCTCCTCCCTCTTCACTACGCAAGAAAAGGTATGTTCGTACGGAGGAAACACGACTACTTCCCCTTTCTGTAAGGGCATTTCAGCATAAACAACAGTGAGTTCCAAACGAGTAATGAACGGCCAGAAAGCACGGAACGTTTCCCCTCCTCCAATGATGTACACCTCCTCGCTTCCGGGACTTTTCAATGCGTAGGCGAGCGCCTGCGCTGCTGTATGCACCACCACGGCGCCGGGAAGCGTTTGTTCCCTTCGGGAAAGCACTATGTTTGTCCTTCCTCGGAGGGGCCTGGAAGGGAGTGATTCCCACGTTTTTCTCCCCATCACTACAGGATGACCGTACGTTAATGATCGGAAACGCGAGCGATCATCCGAAATTACCCACGGTATTCCTCCTCCCTGACTCAAAATTCTGTGTTTGCTATCCAAGATGGCAATCCCGACCACCTCATACCTATCTTTAGCTTTTCTCTCCATACCATCTGGGACAGATTCATCATTGGAACGCATTCACAAGTAGCGTTTTCAAAATTTTCTCATAGAGGCCACGGACCTCTTCTTGAAACACTTCGTTCTCTTGCGCATACAGTTCGAAAGAAATACCCGGATTGACCTCAAGCACCTGCAGCGCGCCGTTTGCATCCTCAAAAACATCCACATTCACGAGATCGAGATTGAGCACTCGCGCGGTATCTACTGCAAGCGAGTGGAGGGTCGGTAAAATGGCGAGGTCAATCTCTTTGGAAGGACGAGCTCCTTTCGAGAGATTGAAATAGAAAGAACCTTCCTGCCTAACTTTTTTATAGGTAATTTCTGGCTGCCCCTTCAACACGCATACACGATATTCATACCTTGCTGCAATGTAGGGGGAAACAGCAACAGCTCGGTGCCCTGCAAAGAGACGGTTGAGTATATGAAGCAGTCGATCTTCGCTGTGTACACGAAACACATCCATCCCCAAAAACCCGTCATTTGGCTTTACCACAACGCATCTCCCTAATTTTCGAAAAAAATACACCGCCTGCTGTTCTGTCTCTTCCCTCCCAAGCGCAGCAGGGGTTCCTGGCCTGAGAAGGAGATGGTGTGCAACAGTAGGCACCCCGTTTGCAAGGAGCACTTCTGAAGTGGCACTCTTATCCCGAGCAATCGCTGCAGAGGAAGATGCGTTCAATCCGAAGTCTACTCCAAAGATAAGGTGTCTCCTTCGCCCTTTGCGCAGCTCCAGCACCCATCCGTCAGAATGCAGAGCAACTTCTACTCCATGGCGAGAGCAGAATTCCTCCACCACTTTGACGAGAAGTCGACGAGCAAGGTCGCGCTTCGTCTTTATAGCCCGTCGCATACCATGAAGTGCTGCGCGCCACCCTTATAAGTCTTATGCCTCCATCGAGCCGATAGCATACGGCGATCCAGCAAGCTCCCACGCGAGGGCGAGGCGGGCGGGGATATTGCGGTCGATTGCCAAGAGACCACCGCGGCGGAAGGTGGGCACCGTGCCGAGCCAGCGACCGTCACTGCCCCACCGCTCCGGCACCCGCTGCACGAGCCGATCCCACCACGCATTCCACACATCGCTCCACAGCCCGGGTACTCCTCCGCACCGCACCGTCATCCAGTCAGTGAAATGCGGCTGACTCTCGAGGAGATACCGCCATTGCGTCAGATGGCTATCACTGTCGGAGAGAAGGTAGTTGCGGAAGCGAACCACCACTTCCTTGTGTGCCCGTTGGGCTCGAGGATCACCGAGCGCTCTCTTCATCGCATCAATGGTTCGTCGAAGCGCCTCGTAGCTCTCCATCATCGTGCTGTAGCGCTGGAGCACGATCGGCGTGAGGAACGGAGCGAGACTTGCAAGGCGAGCCCCACCCCTGCTTCGCTCCTCAACGACCCATTGCCACAGCGCCCGCTGGATCGCTGCTGCCTGGTGCTGCACCTCCCATGAAGCCCGCGCAGCCTCAAGCGGCGCCCCTTCTCCCCAGCGGGGATCGGAGAGGGCAGCCTCGATCCGATCGAATGCCGCCTCGAGCGGAGGGGTGCCTCGCTGAATGACCTCCTGCAGCTTTCGTGGCATCGCTTCTCGCTCGCGGGAGGTAATCTCCCTGAGCGCGGCACGGAGGGTTGCAAGGTGCGCCTGCGTCTGCGGGCCCCACGCACCATCTACCTCCAACACCTGTCCTTTCGTCACGCCGAGGAGCCAGCCCACCTCGTTGAGGACATTCTGGAGCGCGGCAACCGCCGGGGTTGTCGGTCGGGCGCTATAGGCGCTCCAAGCGAGGGAGAAGGCACGGGCATTGTGGAGTTGGTATGCCCCCGTTGGTGCCCTCCCGTACACCACGGCAAGGAGGGTGAAGATAAGCCCTCCCCACACCACCGCCCCCACCGCATCGAAGAGCCGAAGGGTATGCGCAATCTGTTCGGGAGCAGGGTTGCGCTCGTGGAGGAGAGCCTGCGCCTCCTGTGGAAAGATCCCTTCTGCAACGAGCGTCTCCACCATCCAAGGGAAGCGTCGGGCAAGCAAGAGGGCCGTGTGAGCGGACACCTCTGCCGGACCAAAGGTGCGTATCCCTGCAGGGTTGGAGCCGGTGGCGCGTACCACCGCCTCTGCCATCATCTCCCCTCCCCGCTCCAGCCAATCCGCAAATGATCCCTCCACCCGCACGATGGTGGCAAAGTGCGCGAGGATGCGGTCGAGATCCTCCCGAGCGGGAGGGGTTCGCCATTGCGCTTCCCTGCCTCGTTCCGCAAGCGGAATATGCTGGAGATATTCAGCAACCGCGCGGGCAAGGAGCTCCTTGACCCGCTCCATACGCAACCCTCTCTCTAGTGCACCACCGTTTTCAATCGTGGCCGCAACAGAGGCGGCCTCGCGCGCTTTCTGCTCTGCGGCAAGGCGCAATCCTCCTGCAGCAGCACCAACAAGTGCTGCTCCTGTCGCAGCGAGACGCAAGAAGGAACGGCGATTCACGGGGTTACCTTTCCCTGAGGATGAACCTCCAGTCTGCTGGGAAGACGCGGAAGGCGCATGCTCCATCTCCCCCACTCTAGCACAGCGTGATGCCGTATTGAGTGCTCTCCCGCTATCCACACCTGCCTCTTGACAGACAGCGGAGGACCGATATGCTTGCCATCAGTCAGACGGTGCCTCCCTCCCTCACCTGTGCCCCCGCCGAGCACTGCTCGGCGGGGGATTTTTCTTTTTTCCCGTAAAAATGGGTACGAGAAAGTGAGTTCCTCCTCTCTTGCCTCAGAGTTTTCTCCGGCTCATAGATGATGCACAACGCTTTGCGTTGCGCTCCTTGATTTTGTGCGGGCGGATGGAATCGAACCATCAACCTCCGCTTTATCAGAGCGGCGTTCTACCACTGAACTACGCCCGCGCCGGGTTCAGCATACCACGCAATGCGTGCCGCGCCAAGCACACCACAGCCCCGCGCGTGCGTTGCGCGGGGCTGTGGTGTGCTTGCTCCCTCAAATCCGCATACCACTGGCGGCACCTCCACACGATGAGGCGGGTGTCGGCATCTCCCGCATCCGCCGGGTGTGCTTGTGGGGTTCACACCTCCCCTTATGTGTGCTCGATCGAGGCACACATAATCGACCACATTGCGCCGCAGTTGCCCGCGGCACGCTCCAATGTGGAACCATTCCACGACCAGGTTCCCCTAGCCGTGCCTTGTTACGACTTCGTCCCTGTCACTGAGCTCGCCGTAGGCCCGCTCGAGGCGGGACTTCGGGCGCTCCCAGCTCCCTTGACGTGACGGGCGGTGAGTACAAGACTCGGGAACGTATTCACCGCAGCGTGGCTGATCTGCGATTACTAGCGATTCCGCCTTCATGCAGGCGAGTTGCAGCCTGCAATCCGAACTGGGGCCGCTTTTGAGGGATTTGCTCCGCCTCGCGGCTTCGCGTCCCGCTGTAGCGGCCATTGTATCATGCGTGCAGCCCTGGGCATCAAAGGGGAATACTGACCTGGCGTCATCCTCTCCTTCCTCCCATAACGGGCAGTCCCGTGTGACACATGTAACACACGGCGAGGGTTGCGCTCGTTGCCCCACTTAAGGGAACAGCTCAAGCCACGAGCTGACGACGGCCATGCACCACCTGCCCTGCCGTCCTTGCGGAGGGCCCCTGTTTCCAGGGGCTTTCGTCAGGGTGTCAAGCCCAGGTAAGGTTCTTCGCTTATCGACGAATTAAGCCGCATGATCCACCGCTTGTGCGAGTCCCCGTCTATTCCTTTGAGTTTTAGCCTTGCGGCCGTACTTCCCAGGCGCCGGACTTAACGCGTTAGCTTCGCCACCCAGAGGGTCGATACTCCGAGCAGCTAGTCCGGATCGTTTAGGGCGTGGAATACCGGGGTATCTAATCCCGTTCTATCCCCACGCTTTCGTGCCTCAGCGTCAGGAATGCGCCAGTGTACTGCCTTCGCTTTTGGTGTTCCCCACGATCTCAACGGATTTCACCCCTCCACCGTGAGTTCCGTACACCTCTCGCATCCTCAAGTTGCGCCGTTTCCGAGGCGTCTCCGCGGTTGAGCCGCGGGCTTTCACCTCAGACTCACGCAACCGCCTACGCACCCTTTACGCCCAGTGATTCCGGGTAACGCTTGGGGCACCCGTCTGACCGCTCCTGCTGGCACGGGTTTAGGAGCCCCTTATTCCTGGGGTACCGTCAATAGCCTTCTTCCCCCAGAAAAGGTGTTTACACCCCGAAGGGCTTCATCCACCACGCGGCGTCGCTCCGTCAGGCTTGCGCCCATTGCGGAAGATTCTCGGCTGCTGCCTCCCGTAGGAGTAGGGCCCGTGTCTCAGTGCCCTCGGTGGGGGTCAGGCTCTCACCTCCCCTAGCCGTCATCGCCTTGGTAGGCCGTTACCCTACCAACTAGCTGATAGCCCGCAGGCCCCTCCCACACCGCCGGAGCTTTACTCGCAAGGCCGCAGCCTTACGAGACCATCGGGTATTAGCCAACCTTTCGGCTGGTTATCCCCGAGTGTGGGGCAGGTTACCTACGTGTTACTACCTCGTTTGCGACTGCCGGCAAAGCCGAAGCCCCACCGGCCGTTCCACTTGCATGCCTCATCCACGCCGCCAGCGTTCACCCTGAGCCAGGATCAAACTCTGAGGAATGATCCTTTCTCATCGTGCGCCTGCCTTCCACTTCCAAAAGGGTATGGCAGGCCCCTGTCGGTTGTCGACAGGAGGTGCTCGCTCTAGTGGTATGCGGATTTCAAAGAGCAAGCCAACACTGCTCCTGCACTCACGCAGGCGCGGGGCCATCGTAGCGCATAGATACTTTGCTGTCAAGAGCGTTTGAGCGGGCACGGAGGACGTGGTAGGATGAACCCCTGATGCATAGCGCTCGCAGGAGGGAGCAGGTTCAGTGGTCGGTCGTCTCCCTCGGCGGCTCCCTCGTCGCGCCTTCTTCTGAAACCATTGATCGCACCTACCTTAAACGCTACGCATCCCTCCTCCTGCGCCTCGCGCGCAAGGGGCGGCGCATCCTCACCATCGTGGGAGGAGGCTACCCAGCCCGTTGGTACCAACAGGAGGCACGCACAATGGGGGTGCGGGAGAACGATGCGCTCGACTGGATTGGCATCTATGCGACGCATCTGAATGCCTCGCTCCTCCTTTCCCTCCTCGGAGCAGAGGCTCACTCTATCATCGGCAAGCAGCAGCTTCCCAGAGCGCTATTCCAACGAGTGCCGCTCCTCGTCGGCGGCGGTGTACGGCCGGGGCAGTCGTCGGACACCGTTGCGGTGCACTTTGCCCGCCGCCTCGGCGCTCCCCTCGTCGTGAACGCAAGCAACATTCCCTACGTGTTTGACCGAGACCCCAACCGATCACCTACTGCACGGGCATTTCGCACGCTGCGGTGGGATGACTACCTCGCCCTCATCCCACGCGAGTGGACGCCGGGTCTTTCCACACCCTTTGATCCAACCGCTTCCCGGGCCGCGCGCCGATGGAGCATTCAGGTTGCCATTGTAGATGGGAGAAACCTTCGGGCGCTGCAAGCGGCGCTGGAAGGAAAAGCGTTTGCCGGCACCCTCCTCGGCGCTCCGAGGACAGCGTATCGCGCTCAGCCTTCCCCCAAGCGTTGATACTCGCGCCAGCGATCTTCAAAGAGTGCCCAGATTTGCACATTACGAAACGCCCCTCGCAGGAAGAGGTGCTTCTGCAAAACCGCTTCCTCTTCCGCCCCGACCTGCTTCAGCCCTTCCCGAAGGGCATGGATGCCATCTTCAGGAATCTCAAAGAGGAGCTTGTGGAGCGATTCGTTATCGAACGCGTAAGCGGCAATGAGGTTGATCGCATCAGCATAGAGCGCCGCCTGATCGAGGTATTCTGCGGCAAAGACGACATCCACGAGTGCGCGACGATCACGGTGGGAAAGTTCGCGAAACCCGAGCGCACCAATCGGCTCACCAGCCACCGAGGCAATTGTGAAGGTTTGCCGGTGGATACCGGTGAGCGCACCATCCTCCACCCACTTGGCTGCCTGCGCCTCGCTCACCGGAGCAATGTGGAACGGAAAGGCACGCCGCACCTCCGGATCATTGAGCCAACGGACATAGTAGGGAATGTCGGCACGAATGAGCGGGTGGAGGCTCACCGTCTTCCCCCGGGCAAAGAGGGCGGAACGCACCTGCAGCTCCATTGCTGCCTATTGTACGACGGCGCGTGGCACAGGGCAAAGTGTGGCGAGCGTGGAAAGAGGAGCGACGTGGGCGAGCACGACCCATCAGAGGGGCCCCCTTCACGAGGATGATTGGGCCTGTGGCGCAATACGAAGCTGCGCCATCAGTTGATCGAGCTTTACGTGGAGCGCATCGAGCGACCCGTCGTTCTCGAGCAACACATCGGCATCTTCCATCACTGCTGCAAGGTTTTGCGCATTCGGGCCGGCAGCCCCTGTCAGCTCCGCTTCCTCCTGCCGCACAAACTCTTCAAATGACACCTGATCAGTCTCCGACGCCCGCGCCCGCACCCGCTCGTAGCGAAGGCGGCGGTCGGCATCAACGGCAAGGATGATACCGCCAGCCTCCCGCACCGCCTCCGCCTCCGCAGGAGCACGGATCGAGTCAATGATGACTCGATCCAAACGCTGCTGCCTCGCCCGATCCAAGAGGGTTCGGACGAACCAATCGGCACCATGCTGCGCACGGAGCTGGTTGGCAAGCTCACGCATATGATCTCGATCAACCGGTAGTCCCCGCGCTTGCAGCGCCTCCTTGATAGCGTCCCGGACAAACAGCGGGGTAAAACCGTACCGCTGCGCAAGGTAGCGTGATACCTCCCCCTTGCCGGCACCCATTGTGCCAGTGATACCAACCACGATTGACGGGGTTCCTCCATGCTCCATAGACCGGGCTACGGGCGCGACACCGAGGATGCTTTCCACCTCGCCACCGCAATAAGAAGGGCGGGAGCAAACAGGAGGGATGAGATCGTTCCGGCAACAACGCCAACGAGGAGGGTGAGGGCAAACCACCGGGTACTCTCTGCTCCCCACACCGCAAGCGCAACCAGTACTACAAGCGTGGTAAGGGAAGTGTTGATTGAGCGCATCAGTGAGGCGCGCACCGCCGCATCAACTTCCTGCACGAAATCGGCACGCTCAGCTCGCTCCCCCAACGACGCGAGACGTTCCCGCAGGCGATCGAACACCACAATCGTATCGTTCACCGAGTAGCCGGCAATCGCAAGGAGCGCCGTTACAAACAGGAGGTCAATCGTCGATCCCACGAAGTGGGCAGCGAGCGTGATGAGCGCGGTGGGAACTGCCACATCATGGATGAGTGCCGCAATGGCAGCGATGCCGTACCACCACGAAGCCACCGGCCGCGACACCGTGCGAAATGCAAATGCGAGGTACAGCACAATGATGAGAAACACGAGCAGGATTGCCCACACCGCCTTCGCGCGCAATTCAGCGCTGAGCGTCGGGCCAATTTCCGCCAAGCGCTCTATTTCGACTGCCGACCCTGTAATGCGCTTAATGAGCGATTGGATCACAGGAACCTGCTGCGCTACCGCCTGAGTGGTCCGCCACAGTACCTCAAACCGCCGGGGATCGTGGAGCCGAACCTCCACCGCAGCGAATCCCTCCTGCTCGAGTGCTCGTTGCAACTGAAGCAGCGTGGGGTCGGAGATGGATCCCGTCTCGAGGCGGAAGGTGAGGGACGCCCCGCCGGTGAAATCGATGCCGAGCGGGAGCCCCTTCCACACCACCACTCCAACGCTCCCAACGAGGAGCAGCGCAAAGAGGGTAAGGAGAATCCGGAAGTGCCGCATCATACTCCAGGAGAACGCCAAAGCCACGCCAAGCGGGCGAGGATGGGGATGCTCGCTGCAGCCTGCAGCCACACCCTGCCTACTACCATTGCGGAGAACATCGAAACGAGGACTCCGAGCCCGAATACGAGCGCGAATCCTTCCACGAAGGAAGTGCCGAGCCAGTAGAGCACCCCGGCAGTGAGGAGACTTGTGAGGTTGCCGTCGCGTACTGCAGGCCACGCTCTCGCAAACGCCGCATCGATGGCGGCAGGAAGTGGCTTGTTCCCTTCCCGCAATTCTTCCTTGAGCCGCTCAAAGACGAGCACATTCGCATCCACCGCCATCCCGAGTGAGAGAATGAAGCCCGCAATGCCGGCCGCGGTGAGCACTACAGGGATGAGCTGGAAGAGAGCAAGCATCAGAACGCCGTAGCTTGCCAGCGCAAACACCGCCACCAATCCCGGAATGCGGTACCATCCCAGCAGGAACATCGCAACAAGCACGAGCGCCCACACAGCGGCGCGCAACCCAGCCTGCACCGTTGCTGCGCCAATGAGCGGGCCTACCTGCTGGGTACCCACGAGCTTGATCGGCACCGGCAACGCTCCAAAGTTCAGGTTTCGAGCGATTTCCCGAGCTTCCTCAACAGTGAACGAGCCGCTTATTTGCGCCTGCCCTCCCGCAATCGGCTCGCGAATCACCGGAGCGGTAACAAGCTTCCCGTCGAGGAAAATGGCGAGCTGTCGGCCCACATTCTCCTTCGTGATCGTATAGAACCGTTTCGCTCCCTCACTGTCGAAAGTGAGCAGCACCACCGGTTCAGATGGCCCTGCTGCCCCTCCCTCAAACTGCAATTGCGCCCGCTTGAGGAACCGACCCGTGAGGCCGGTTGGTTCGTATTGCGGCGAACCTGTTGCGGAAGAGGTGGCCTCTTCCCGCACGAGCTTGAACTCGAGCAGTGGCGTCTGGCCGATGCGACGGATCGCTTCCGCCACATCGGTCACCCCCGGCAACTCAACGCGTACCCGCCACTTCGATTCACTCTCCTTCCCTCCCACGAAGGATGCCCGTTCCACCCGCACCACCGGTTCCGCCACGCCAAAGAGGTTGACGCGACGCTCCAGCACATCCCGAAGCGTCCGCATCGCTTCGCGCACCTCCGATGGAGGCACTTCGGATGTGTCGGCTTCGTAGGTCAGCTCAATCCCTCCGGCAAGGTCCAGGCCGAGACGAAAGGGAAATGACCCCTGCCCGCTCGCGTTCCACCACACGAACCACGCCCCTGCTCCCACCAATCCAGCGAGTACACCTGCCGTAAGCCAGAGACGCACCATAGGGAGGACTATAGCGCACCC
>WFWM01000082.1 GCA_015491145.1 Patescibacteria group bacterium
ATGCATCTCGTAAGCGACCCGTGGATCCACCGCTGTCAGAGACCGGCACGAGCGCGGTGAGGTGCGCCTCCGGCAGGGCGCCCTTGATCCCACGCAGCACGGCAAACGAACCGGTTCCTCCGCCAACGACACACACACGCATACACGTTGCGCTCATTAAAGGAAGAACGCCAGAGGAAACGAGATGGTAACGGTTAACCAGCAACTGCGCGGCCAAGGTAGGAGAGAAATCGCTCCTTGTATTGATCCCGTTCCATCATCTGACCGAGCGCTCCGAGCACTCGTTCCCGCGCGTTGATTCCCAAGAGCCGCCGAGCTCGGTGGTCAGAAAGGAGGGTAATGAGATGGCGGGCAAGCCCCTCGGCATCTCCCACCGAAGCAACGAGCACCTCTTCCTCCTCCGGACGCAACACTTCCCCCACTATCCCCACATCGGTGGCAACAATAGGCCGCTTCGAGAGCGCCGCCTCCACGAGCACCCGACCAAACCCTTCGTACGAGGAAGTGAGCAGGAACGCATCCGCCCCGGCAATCCACTCCAACGGATCCTCCTGCCACCCTGCAAACACCACCGCCTCTGCAATGCCGAGATGCTGCGCATACCGCTGCCACTGCTTGCGCAATGGCCCGTCGCCTACCATCACGAGCCCCGCCTTCGGATCCTGCTGGAAGAGCCGTTGAAAAGCAGCAAGCGCTACTTCCCCCCCCTTCTCCTCCGTCATTCTCCCTACCCACACGACGATGAAGTTGAACTGCGGAAACCGACTGTGCAGCGAAGGCATCTGGGGTACACGTTGGAGTATCCCTTCCACATCTATCCACACGGGAAGTTGCACAATCCGACGCTCATCCACGCCAAACGACTGCACGAGGCCGCGCGCCACGCGTTGCGAAACCGCACGGACTGCGCGGCTCTCCTGAAAGTGTCTTGTCGCCTGCTGCCGCAGTTTCCGCCGAAGCCATCCATTCCAAGGGAACCACGGGCTCGCGTAATCGGTGTGCGCCTCAACGGCAAGCGCCGCCCCTGTCTCCCGCGCCACCGCTTTCCCCACCATTCCCCGCCAGAGCGGATCCTGCGCTACAACGAGCTGCGGCAACGGTTGCGTATGAGACAAGGCGGTGCGAAGACGACGCATACCGAGCCACACCCCCAACGGCGTTCGGGCGCACACACCGAAGTGATGCACAGCAAGCGAAGAGGAGGGTATCTGAGCCTCACTCCCGCCTCGCGGGCACGCACCGCGCGTTACCACAACGATAGAAAGCTGCTCCGTCGCTCCCTCCCACAGCCACGCAATACGCTGGATGGTTGATCCCTCCCGCTCCAACAGAGACCGGTCTGCAGAAACGAGCACAGCGTGGCGCATAGGGAGCAAGGTTGCATCAGGGAAAGCCATACCGCACCATTATGCCCCACCAACCTCCTTCAGTACCGCAATCACACCTTCCCCTTCCGCTGCGGCACGTTGCATGAGGGAACGAGCCCGCTGCGCCGCACGATTGGCGATGATATGGCGATCACGCTCCGGCAACTGCAGCACGCGGTTGATTGCAGCAGCGAGCGCTCTGGGGTTCTTCGGCGGCACGAGGAATCCGCTCCTGCCATCCTCCACCACCTCGGGGTTTCCTCCGCAACGCGAGGCTACCACCGGCGTTCCAAGCAGCATCGCTTCAAGTAAGGTATGGGAAAGGCCCTCGTAGAGCGAGGGCAGCACGAGCACATCGGCTGCTTCAAGGTAGCGGTGCGTCGTCTCGGCAGGGAGCGCGCCGGCAAATTGCACGGCCTCTTTGAGCCCCTCCAGTTGCGCGAGCGCTGCAAGCCGTTCCCGCTCCGGTCCGTCTCCGACGAGAATGAGGCGGGCAGGAGGGTGGGTGCGACGAACGATCCGCAATGCTTGAATCGCGTCACCGAACCGCTTCCATGGAACGAGGCGCCCTACCCCAACGAGAAGCGGCCCTTCGATTCCCATCACCGCCCGAAGTGCTGCCTTATTGCCGGAAGCGTGCGGCATTGACGGGATGCTTGGAACCACACGAATACGCGCATCAGAAACCCCCCAACACCGCACGAGGCGCGCCACAAACCAACTCGGCACAACCACAACCGTTGCCTGCTGCGCCACCCACCGCTGCACCCACGCCAACAGCCGCACCCGCAGCGGCGCATGCCGCCATCTTCCACACGCGAACTGTTCCACATCGTCGATGACAGCCCCGCGCAGCATCCCCTGCTCCCACGCAAAATCTCCCGGAACCCGCAGCACGAGCGGGATACGCTGCAGCCTCGCGACTACTGCCGCAGGCGCACCCACCGAGAACGGATCGAGCGCATAGAGCAGCCGCGCTCCCCGAGCAGCGCGCCACAGGCGGAAGAGGTACGCGAGGTGGCGCAGCCCTGCAGGCAGATGCCGCACTTTCCAGAACCCTACTACCGATACCGCGATAGATGGCAGACGCTTCGGCACCTCTCGCAAAAACCAACGCAGGTGACTTGCCGGCCCGCCACTTTCCGTGGGAGCGAGTGGAGCAGCAACAGGAATGCGGATTTTCCGTTCCTGCACAGGTTGCACCATACCCGATGCCTCAAGATGCCGTCGGCGCCGCCCCCACGAGCGGGAGGAAGCATCGCTCCTCCATCTCTTGGGCAATACGCTCCCACCGGTAGCGACGCTGGACCCACGCCTGCGCCTGCGTGGCTACCTGACGCACCTCCTCCGGATGGGCAATGAGGTGCCGAATCGTGCGAGCGAGATCCTCCGGATCCTCCGGACGCACTGCCCAGCCGGTTGCCCCTTCCACAGCGCGCCGCGCATCAATGAGAATGTCCCGCAAACCCCCCACCTGCGTGGCCACCACAGGCAAGCCGGCAGCCATTGCAGAGAGGAACGAGTTGCCCAATCCTTCTGAACGAGAGGGTCCTACAAAGAAATCGACCACCGACGGATGTCTCCAGCGGGCGACTTCATGGCGCGGCAACTGGCCGAGGAACACGACACGCTCCGCAACCCCCAGCTCCTGCGCGAGCGACTCGAGGCGACCGCGGTCCGGACCACCCCCCGCAACGACGTAGCGCACTCGCGGGGGAAGCTGCGTGAGTGCATGGAGAACGATGTCGTGCCCCTTCTGATGGACGAGGCGCGCCGCATTGAAGAGGACGATATCTTCAGGGCCGGATACCACCTGCGATCGCAGTCGCTTCGCTCCCTGCTCGGTGAGCCGCACATTCCACTGCTCCTCATCCACCGCATTTGGAATGACCTCGACGCGACCTTCCCTTCCCCGACGCTTCGGCCACTGTGCGAGCGCCGAGGATATAGCGTGCACCACCCGAGCGTGGCGCAACCCGTAGTCAAGAATCGGGAGCATCGGGCGTACCCACCACCGCCGGAATACCGTCTCGTAAGGGTCACCATCCTGCAGCGAGAGGAGCCACGGCGTTCGTACCCCCCCGAAATATGCGAGCACGACCGGCACGAGCATATACGTCATCACCGCCCACATTGCGATGAAAGGGTCCTCACGAGAAAGGTGCCGCAACCGAACTGCAGCCTCGAGGAGAAAGCGCGCTTTTGCCCGATGAGATGCGCCGTTGCCGATTCGGATTACGCGGATTCCTTCCATTTCCTCTTCTCGCGGAAGCGACGCATCAAACGCGAGGGTGAGCACACTGAAGCGCCAGCCTTGTCGCGCGAGGCGGGAGGCAACCTCACGCACCGCAGTTTCCGCGCCGCTCTCAAATGGCGTGAAGGCAAGGGATACCACGGCAATATGCCGCGCACCAGGTGGATGGCTCATACCCCTTCCGCTTGCCGGAGAGCCTGATCGAGGTAGTCCCGCAGCGAGGTGCGCGGCTTCCAGCCAAGTGCACGGAGTGAGGAAGGGTCCCCCTCTGACGCCTCCCGGTTCCCTTGCCGCGGCGGAAGCATCGTGACGGGGCCTCCGATAAGTTCGGCAAGCTCGAGAATGGAGAGCTCTTCGTCAGCGCATACGTGGTACTCGCCGGGCACCCCTTTCTCAGCGATGAGGAGAAGCCCTTCCACCGCATCCTCCACGAAGGTGAAGTGGCGGCGTTGGGTGCCGGGGGAGACGACGGTGAGCGGCTCGCCAGCACGACGCTGGGCAAGGAAGCGCGCCACAACCGTTCCCCGCTCCCCTTCAGGTTCGCGCGGGCCATAGACATTGTAGAGGTACGCCACTGCCCCCGGCAGGCCGAACCATTTTCCATAGAGCGCAACGAGCTGCGCCATCGTCGCCTTGGCAAATGAGTAGGGAGTGAGTGTTGCCCCCTCTTCCCCCCGCGCGAAGCGGGTGGAGGATCCCACGTAGATAAGCGGCGCGTGTGGGGCATTCGTGCGCCACCACTCCAACACCGCCGGCGTGCCCGAGAGATTGAGGTCCCACACGAGTTGCGGCTCATTGAGGGACGATTCGACGCGAGCGTACTCTCCCAAGTGAAAGATGCAATCGGGCGTCTCCGGAATGAGGCGGGCGATATCCCGAGTGTGCCCGCGTCGATACTCCGCCCCCGGAATGTGGTTGTCCTCCGAACCGGTTACGTAGTTGTCCAGCGAGATCACCCTCCACCCTTCTTTAAGCAGGCGCTCTACCAAGTGAGAACCGACGAATCCCGCCCCTCCCGTCACCACTGCTGTTTTCTTTGCCATGTGCCCTACCCTACCACGATTCACGGAAACAGGTGGAACGATCGGGCTTCCTGTTGTGCCGCCGCTGCATCTCGCTCCTTCGCCCCCGACTTTGCTCCTTGCGTTGCCTTCCCCTTGCTCCCTTTGGCCCCCTTTTCTCTGCCCAACAAGGGAGAGACGGTGGAGGCATCGCCTGCCGGCGAAATGGCTTCCTCCGCTTGCAGTAAGAACCGGGATCCGAGAAACCACGCGACCGCCACACTCCCTCCCACTACGAAAAGGAGGGTAGCGAGAGGAATGTGCTTCGGCAGAGAGGAAAACGATACTGCTGCAGCAACCTCAGCCGGCGGCAGCTGCGGCGGATCTGGCAGGGATTGTTCCACTCCGCCTCTTGCTGCGGCAGCCTCCGATCGCTCCCGCACGCGAGGATGGGCCCCTTGATCTCGTCGAAGCCCTTGCGCGGTTTTCTGCGCCGGCTCCTCCTCGTGCTGCTCAACCTTCGCTTTCCTCTGTTGCTGCTGCCGATGTGCACTTCTGTGGGGTCGATCGGGAACATCGTGCGGCACTTCCGCTTTCGAAACAGCAGCCTGGCGAAACGACACTGATGAGGATGCCGCAGGAAGCAGCGCAACGGGAAGGCCGTTCGGATAGGACAGCGAAACCTCTTCAGGCCCGTTCGGTGCCAGCCCGGTTATTTCCCTCGGAAACCGCACGCGCGCTCCGGGGGCAAGGAGCGTGTCTTCGGGGATGGTGAATGAATCTCCTCCCGTAAGAGTAATTTGCCACCCCCCTACATCAGCGACTTCACTGCTCTGGTTGGCGAGGGTGATCCACTCCCGCGTCGCTTCTGGAATACTCAAGCGAGCCTCGCGCACGGTGAGGGTCAGTTGGGCACGCCTCGTTGTGCGTGCCCCCTCCCTGCCGACGGTAAGCGCCACCACATAGGTGCCCGGGTAGCGGTACGTGTGGGTCGGCGCCTCTTCCCGACTCCGTGCTCCATCGCCAAAGCTCCAGTAGGTCCAGAAACCGCGCTCTAGGAGTTTCCCACTTTCCTTGTTCCACACTCGAGGCAGGAAGCGAATCGGCGTCCCCGCAAGCGAGGTGGTATGGGAGACTTCAATACGCACCACCCAAGGCAGCGGTTCTTCAAGCGGAGCCGTCGTTGGCGCATAGGAAGGCGCAGCCTGTGTCGCGGAGCTCGTTGCCTGCTGGGTGCTACTTGATCCTCCTGTAGAGGGTGATGAGGAAGTGGCGGAGGAAGTTGCAGCACTCCCGCTGGAAGGAGCGGGGGCGAGGATGCCGGGAGTCGGTGGCGCCGTGAACCAAGCTGCCGTCTTTGCCGATCGCTGGAGGGTTTCCTTTGTCGCGTTATCCCCACCAATTGCCCACCCCTGCGATCCATCGACGAGATCAACGATCGTGCCAGAGGCGTTGCGCAACTCCAACACCTCCCCCTTATTGGAGAGCGCTCCGGTGTAGATGAGGAACGCGCTCACAGAGGGCACGGTGGCATCAGAGGTTCGCTCGAGAACGACGACCTCGTTCGGCGCGAGCGTGCCCGAGAGCGAGATGGAAGGTGAACCATCCCGCGCCTTGAGCGTCCACCCGCTCACATCGACAGGCACCGATGCGTCGTTCACGAGCTCTATCCACTCATGGTTGGGCGATTGCGCATCCCCATCCATGCCACCTCACTCACCCACACTGCAGCTGCTGCTTGCCACGGCAACAAGAGGAAGCCGGCAAGTGAAAGGATATTCGTCCACCTAGCGATCGCGCGTGGAAGCGTGTGAATGTTACGGAGAGGACGAGTCATACTCCTCAACGGTAAGGAGCTGCTTGAGCTGATCCAGAGGGAGGCCAACCGGCCCCCGTGTGGCCGCTTTCTTGGACGGTAGGGGATCAGCGCGCTGATTCGTGGGCCGCTTTGCCTGCTTCTCCTGCAAGGCGCCGTGCACCTGCGCTTCAATGCGCTGCACCCGTGCGAGGAGTTCCCGGAGCGTCTCTCCTCCTACACCTCCCTTCGGCGGGGCAGGCGCCTGCCGCCGCTCCAGCTCCGCAACGAGGGTGGAGAGGAGCTCCCGGAGGGATACCTCGTGGGAAGGCGTAAGAGACGGCGCTGCAGGTTGGGTGTCCTTGGAATCACTCTGCTGCCCCTGCGCCGCTTGCTCCGCCTCCTTCTTCTCGCCCTCCAACTGCTGCCGTAGCTGCCGCCGGAGCTGGCGCCGTTCCTGCTTCAACTTCGTCGCTTCCGAAGTGACCGGTGCGTGCCACATTCGCACCTCTTCCTCCACTACCTTCCGATCCCGCGCCCACTGCGCGCGTGAGGAAGCGAGCACCATAGCTCGGAAGTCTTCTGCCGGCTGCGCCATTGGAGGCAGCGTGCGAGCGGAAAACGGAGGCGTCGTCACCCCGTCTACCATCAGCCGAACGTAAGTCTCGGCAAACCCGAGGTTAACGAGATCCTGCGCGGTAACCCTTGGGCCAAACTCTCGCTCCAACACCTCTGCATCGTACGCGCCAACACGGAAGGTGAGGAGAGTTCCGACATTTCCAAAGACAGCGGCGCGTATCTCATCTTCCATTTGCTCGATGTATTGGTGGGCTATCGTGAGGGAGAGTTTGTACTTGCGTGCCTCTGAGAGGATGTCAGCAAAGGTGCGGTTTGCAAACGACTGAAATTCGTCCACGTAGAGGTAGTGCGGCGGCAGCTGCGCGAGATCCTCAGGGGCGGTATCAGCCCGTGACATTGCCGCAAGGTAGAGTTTCGTCACCAGCATCGCGCCAAGAAGGCGGGCGTTGTCTTCCCCTACCCTCCCCTTTGAGAGATTGACAATGAGAATCTTTCGCTCATCCATTACCCGACGCAAATCGAACGCCGTGTGCGGCTGACCAATGATGTTGCGGATCATTGCGTTTGCCGCAAACTGGCCGATTTTGTTTTGGATGGCCGGCGTGGCTTCTGCAGTGTACCGGTCGGTGTATTTGGCAAACTCGTCCTTCCAGAACGCTTTCACTGCCGGATCCGTGATGTGCTCAATCACATGCTTGCGAAACTCGTTATCGACATACATTCGGTTCACCCCCAAGAGCGTTGCGTTGGGATACTCGAGGAGCGCGCTCAGGGTGTTCTGGAGGATGTACGCCATTCGCGCCGACCACGCATCGACCCAGATTTTCTCAAAGGTTGCCATCAGACTGGAAACGATGAGGTGACGCTTGTCGCGGTCGACCTTCTCCAGCACATTGAACGC
>WFWM01000083.1 GCA_015491145.1 Patescibacteria group bacterium
CTATCCCGTTCCTACCTCGCCCACCTCGTGCGGGAGCGGGAGATGGTAGCGGCAACCTACCTCACCATTCACAACCTCGTTGCCCTCACCACTTTTGTGGCGGAGGAACGGCAGCGTATTCTTGTCCGTGCCGGTATTTCACTTTGAGAAGCCCGCAAGGCCTGTGGTAGAGTGCCGGCAATGGAAGTGGTGCAGTTTCCCGGAAGCCCGTTTCGTCTCCACCAACCATTCAAACCGGCAGGGGATCAACCAAAGGCAATTGCTGCGCTCACGCAAGGGCTCGAGCGGGGGATGCGGTTTCAGACGCTCTTGGGCGTAACCGGATCCGGCAAGACCTACACGATGGCGCAGGTTATTGCGCGGTTCGGGAAACCAACGCTCGTTATTGCGCACAACAAGACGCTTGCGGCGCAGCTTGCGCAGGAGTACCGAACCTTCTTTCCTGAAAACGCGGTCCACTTCTTCGTTTCCTACTACGACTACTACCAGCCGGAGGCGTACGTGCCGGCAACTGATACGTATATAGAGAAGGAGGCGCAAATAAACGAAGAGATTGAGCGGATGCGGCACGCGGCGACGCAGGCGTTGCTGACGCGGCGAGATGTGATCGTGGTCGCCTCTGTCTCCTGCATCTACGGCTTGGGTTCACCGGAAGAGTACGAACGTGTGAACCTCCGCCTGCGGGTTGGTGCCTCCCTTGAGCGGGCCTCTCTCATCCGTTCGCTCGTGGCGCTCCACTTTACGCGAACAACAGGGGATCTCGCACCGGGGACATTTCGCGTGGTAGGCAACCGCGTGGAGGTGATGCCTCGCAATGAGCGAACCGTCTTTCGCTTCACGCTCACAGGCACCACGCTCGCTTCCATTGAGGAGCTCCACCCCCTCACGAGGGAGCGCAAGGGGATGCGAGAGGAGGTGTGGCTCTTCCCCGCCAAGCACTACATCACTGCACCAGAACGGTTCTCTGCCGCGCTCCATGCCATTGAGCGGGAGTTGGAGGAACGATTGAGAGAACTGAAACAGGAAGGTAAGCTCCTCGAGGCAGAGCGCCTGAAACGCCGAACCCAGTATGACCTCGCGCTCTTGCGGGAGACAGGCTACTGCACCGGCATTGAAAACTATTCCCGCCACTTCGACGGCCGTGCTTCCGGTGAGCCGCCCTTTACCCTCCTCGACTACTTCCCGAAGACACCAGAAGGGGAGCCCGATTTCCTCACCATTCTCGACGAATCCCATGTCACCATCCCTCAGATTGCGGGGATGTACGCCGGCGATGCCTCGCGCAAAGAGACGCTCATTGCCCATGGGTTTCGCCTCCCCAGTGCGAAGGATAACCGCCCGCTCACCGCGGAAGAATTTTGGCAGCGGGTAGGACCCGTCATTGCCACTTCCGCCACACCCGGGCCGTACGAGCGCCGCCGGAGCACGCCGCCGGAGGGGCAGGTAGTAGAGCAAATCGTCCGTCCCACCGGTCTCGTGGATCCCGAGTTGGTTGTCCGGCCGGTAAGCGGCGCGGATTCCTACCCCGGTCAGGTAGAGGATGTGCTCGGCGAGATTGCCGCAGTGTGCGAGCGGGGCGGGCGAGTTTTGATTACCACGCTGACGAAACGAATGGCGGAGGACCTCGCTGTACATCTCCAGCGGCGCGGCATTCGGGCTCACTTCCTCCACTCTGAGGTGAAGACAATCGATCGCGTAGAAATTCTTACGCAATTGAGGAAGGGGGAGATTGAGGTGCTTGTGGGAGTGAACCTCCTGCGGGAAGGACTCGACTTGCCGGAAGTGGAGCTTGTGGCAATCCTCGATGCAGACCGTGAGGGGTTCCTCCGATCGGAAACTGCCCTCATTCAAACGATAGGGCGCGCTGCTCGGAATGTGCACGGGAAGGTGCTCCTGTATGCCGACACGATCACCCCTTCTCTCCAGCGGGCGATTGATGAGAGTCGCCGCCGGCGGGCGATACAGCTCGCCTACAATCGCGCCCACAACATTACACCTCAAAGCGTGCGGAAAGCGATCCACGACATCACCGAGACGATCCCTGCTCGGCAACACGCCGCTGAGCTCCTTGCCACGCTCGATCAAGCCAGCGGCAAGACGGTCCGTGAGCTCATTCGGGAGCGGCGGAAGCAGATGGAGGAAGCTGTGGCACGACTCGATTTTGAAACTGCGGCGGTGCTGCGCGACGAGATCCGAGCGCTCGAGCAGAAGCTGAAGGAAGCCGCGACGAGTCAGTCACGGGGTGGGGATAGAAGCAGCCGGAGGAAGCGCTACAATACCTCGTAGCGGAACACCGCTTACCCATTGGTATCACTCGGATGGTATGCCTGTCATTGCCAATGTGGGTGTCTCTTCAGGAAAGGACAGCCACGCAGTGGCGGTAGAAGCGGCGGAGGGTGCGCGCACCTCGCTTCCCCGCGCGCCGGACCTCTTTCTCGTGTTCGCTTCCTCTCGCTACCGGCAGGAAGCGGTGCTCGAGGGAGTGCGAGCCGTTGCGGGTGATCGTGCGCTTGTTGCGGGCTGCACGACGGCAGGAGAGATTGTGGGGAGCGGGCCCTTAGAGCGCCCATCGGTGGTGGTGATGGCAATGGTGCTCGAGGGGGTTCGCGCTGCGGTGGGATCGAGCATGAGGATTGCAGAGGACGCACGGGCAGCGGGAGCAGAGGCGGCGCGGGCAATGCGGGAACAGCTGGGAGAGGAGCCGACTGTTGCCCTTATGTTCCCTGATGTGCTCGCGGGGAATGGTTCTGATATGGTGCGGGGCGTGCTCGATGTGCTCGGCGAGCATTTTCCGGTGGTAGGCGGCGCACCGGGGGACGATTACGAGTTCCGGCAGACGTTCCAGTTTGCTAATGACCGCGTCATTTC
>WFWM01000084.1 GCA_015491145.1 Patescibacteria group bacterium
ATGAGGCGCTCCTTATGCTCGCCCACACGCCCCGAAAAGCATCGAAGGCAGTCGCGAAGCTCATCAAGAGCGCCCTCGCCAATGCGGGCGCATCCATCGAAGAAGCGGCTGCGTTCCGTATCCAAACCATTGCGGTCGACAAGGGTATCGTTCTGCGTCGGTATATGCCGCGAGCGCGGGGAATGGCAAGCCCGATTCGCCGTGAGCACAGCCACATCAGCCTTTCCCTCGCCCCGGTGACCGGCCCGCACGAGACCAATCGCAGAGTGCAGCAGGCTGGAAAGGAGAAGCAGGAGGACAGCGTGCGCGAGTCGGCGAGCGAGCCGACGAAGCAGGTCGCACAAGATAAGAAGTAAGGAGGAGCAAGCATATGACCCATGTGGTGCACCCCTACGGTTTTCGCATCGGAATTCTGCGCGACTGGCGGGCGCGCTGGTTTGTGCGTGACCAAAAGCAGTATGCCCGTTTTTTGGTGGTTGATACGAAGGTGCGGGAGCTGCTGCGCAAGCGTCTCAAGGGCGCGCTTATTGCCGAAATCGACACGGAGATCACTCCTTCCCACTACCGTATCATTGTGCGCACAGCCCGGCCGGGGATGGTCATCGGACGAGGCGGTGAGGCTATCACGGCGCTCCGGAATGACCTCAACCGTTTCCTCCAGAAAATCAAGGCAGAGGTGCCACCAATGCGGCTTGAGGTGGAGGAGGTGCGCACTCCGGAGAAGTATGCGGCCGTGGTAGCTCAAATGGTGGCAGAGCAGCTGGAGAAGCGGATTGCCTTTCGCCGGGTGCTCAAGCAAATGGCCGACAAGGTGATGGCGAGTCGGGAGGTGGAGGGTGTGCGGATTGTGCTGAAGGGGCGCATCGGCGGAGCCGAGATGAAGCGGAAGGAAGAGATTCGCAAGGGCCGCGTGCCGCTCACGACGCTCCGGGCAGATGTTGACTATGCCCACGCGGAAGCCTACCTCCCCTACGTGGGACTCACGGGAGTGAAGGTTTGGATCTACCGTGGGGAAGTGTTCGCCCCGGCATCGCAGCGGCCGCGGCATCCAGAATTGTCGCAGGCATAGAAGGGGAAGCGTATGCTGTTTCCAAAGAAGGTGAAGCATCGTAAGTGGCAGCGGGATCGTTCCAACCCGAAGCATATCCCGAAAGAGAGCCGGGGCACGACGGTTGCGTTCGGGCAGTATGGCGTGAAGGCAACGACGCCGGCACGGCTCCGATCCAACCAGATTGAAGCAGCACGCCGCGTCATCGTGCGTACCATTGGAAAGGGAGGGCGCGTATGGATCCGCATCTTTCCCGATCGCCCGTGGACGAAGAAACCCGATGAGGTTGGTATGGGTAAAGGGAAGGGGGATCCGCAAGGCTTTGAGGTGCAGGTGTGGCCCGGCAGAGTGCTCTTTGAGGTTGACGGGGTGGCTGAGTCAGTGGCGCGGGAAGCGATGCGGAAGGCGCTTGCCAAGCTTCCGCTCAAGGGTCGGTTCGTTGCGCGCCTTGACTAGCCCTTGAAAAAGGAAGGAAACTCCGTTAGGGTAGAGCCGCCTATGGCAAAGCAATCGTTGCGTGATCTTCCGGATGCAGAGCTCACGAAGCGGCTCGCGTCACTGCGCGAGGAGCTGCGATCGTTGCGTTTCGGTTTGTCGGGGAGCCCAACGCGCAACGCAGCAAAGGCGCGGCAGGTGCGCAAGGACATTGCCCGTGTGCTCACGGAAATGCGCCGCCGCACACTCGAGGCTACGCGAGGAGCGAAGACAGCCTCGGCGGAGAGTCGGTAGGGGAGTGGAGACGTATGACGACAGCAACGCAGGAGGGAGCAGAGGTGCGAGGGAGGAAGTGGCGCGGCCAACAGTTCCGCGGAGTCGTCGTTTCTGCCAAATCGAAGGACACGATTGTGGTGGCAGTCACCTCGTATGTCCCCCACCCGAAGTACCGCAAGTACATCCGACGCACGAAGAAGTTCCATGCGCACGATCCGGGCAACACGGCCCCCGAGGGGGCTGAGGTGCTCATTGCTGCTTCCCGCCCCCACTCCCGCCTCAAGCGGTTTCGTCTCGTTCGTATTCTCTCCCAACCGAAAGAGGTAGTGAGAGAGGCGGAAGCGGGGGAGGAGGCGTGAAGGTAAGTGTGCGCGTATGTTGCAGCCGCAATCTGTTGCCGTTGTTGCTGATAATTCTGGGGCGAAAATCGTTCGCATCTTCAAGGTGCTCGGCGGGACGCGCCGCCGCTACGCGCGCCTTGGCGATGTAGTGGTCGCGTCCGTCCAGACTGCGGAGCCGCGCAAGCCGGTGAAGAAGAAGGATGTGGTGCGGGCGGTCGTCGTACGTCAGCGGGCTGCGTACCGTCGCCGCGACGGTTCTTACATTCGCTTCGATGAGAACGCGGTGGTGCTCATTGACCAGAAAGGGGAGCCCCGTGCGACTCGTATCTTCGGGCCTATCCCGAGGGAAGTAGCGGAAAAGGGGTTTCCAAAGATTGCCACGATGGCGAGCGAAGTGGTGTAGGACGGCGTATGGCGTTGGTCAAGTGCAAGATTCGCAAGGGAGACAAGGTGCGGGTTATTACCGGCGATGAGAAGGGAAAGGAAGGGGTAGTGGTGCGTGTGCTGCCGCGTGAGCGCAAGGTGATAGTGGAGGGCGTGAACATTGTCCGCAAGCATGCCAAGCCGCAGGCAGGGCAGAAGAAGGGGCGGGTGGTAGAAAAAGCGATGCCGATTGACATTTCCAATGTCGCGCTCATCGATCCGGAAAGCGGAAAACCGACCCGGGTGCGTATCGTGCGGGAGGGCAAGAAGCGCATTCGCGTGGCGGTGCGCAGTGGCAAGGCGATCGATTAGCAGGGCGCAGCGAATCGAGGCACGGCGTATGGCATCGGGAGCAATCGTCAAGACGAAGGAGAAAGCAGCAGAGGCGTTCGCGGCTTTGAGAGACACCTTCGGGTGGAGCAACCCGATGCAGGCGCCACGGCTTGAGAAAATCGTCATCTCTGTGGGAACTGGTCGGGTCGCGCACGACAAAGCACGGCAAGACTTCATCGCCGAGCGCCTCTCGCTCATTGCTGGTCAGAAGGCGGTGCCAACGAAGGCGAAGAAGTCCATCGCTTCCTTCAAGACCCGCAAGGGGCTCGTCATTGGCTGGAAGGTCACCTTGCGACGGGATCGGATGTGGGAGTTTCTCGACAAGCTCATCCACATCGCGCTCCCCCGAAGTCGGGATTTCCATGGCATTGATCCGGAGAGTATCGACCCGATGGGCAACCTCACCATCGGTATTGCCGAACATACCGCCTTTCCGGAAGCGGCAGAGGATGAGATCAAGGATATCTTCGGGATGGGTGTCACGCTCGTGAGCACGGCACGCTCACGAGAGGAAGCGGAAGCGTTCTTCCGCCACTTGGGTGTGCCGCTCAAGCCGCGAACGACGCAGTAGAAAACGGCGAGGACCGTTTCGCTTGCCTACCCTGTTGTCTGCGGAACAATGTGGAAAAGCCTCTGTGGCGGCCTGTGCTACACTCATACATATGCGACACGCCGCTTCGCGTGCAGCACACTTTCTCGTGCGCAGCGTGGGGGTAGCGCTCTTTCTCCTATCTCTACCCCTCACCACCCACGCCGCCCTCCCCGAACCATACCGTTCCTTCCTCCGCCTCCCGTTTGAGAGCGCCGTCTGGGTCGGCGACCACCTCCTCACACTCTCTGCCTCTGCCGCCGCAGCGGTCTCCTCCCTCACCGACACGCTCGGCGCTGCCCTCGCCGCCGCTTTCTTCCCCCAGCC